>DATNKQ010000249.1:0-4681 GCA_035603315.1 Thermoanaerobaculia bacterium | reverse complement strand
GAGCCCCGCCCCTACATTAAAAGCAACGCATCCGCCCTACGGTACGATGAAGCCGATGACCGAGCGCTTCCCCTTCCGTCCCTGGGTGCGCGGCACCAGCCGGCGGGCCATGATCTGGGGCGTCGGGGCGGTGATGGCCCTGGGCGCCGTCGTCTGGCTGGCGCAGGAGGACGAGCGCGGGGCGTGGGGGCGGGCCTTCGGAGTGCTGCTCGTCTACGGCGTCCTCTTCTGGGGGAGCCTGTTCAAGATCTGGTGGACTGCCGGCAGGCCGGCCGTCGAGCTCGACGACGCCGGCTTCGCCTACCAGCCGCTCCACACCTTCCGTCCCCGCCGCATCCCGTTCGCCCGGGTGCTCTCCTGCGGCCCGCGCGCGGGGACCGAGGCGCTCCGGCTGGTGGTCGACAAGGGAGGCGTGAGACGGGAGTTCTTCCTCAACCTGGCCGTCGTCAAGGGCCAGCACCGCTTCGTCGAGCTGCTGGGGAAGGGGCTGGAACGGGCCGGCCTGGCGCCCGTGGCCGGGAAAGAGAAGACCTGGCGCCGGCCCGGGTGGACCGGCGACCAGGTGGTCGGAGTGGGCGGGTAAGGCCCTAGCGCTTGGCGAAGCCGGTGACGATGTAGGTGCCGGAGCGCTGGTCCTTCTTCAGCTTGATGATGTTCTTGCGCTCGGCATCCTCGAGCAGCTCCGAGAAGGTGCTGTAGCCGTAGTAGCCCTCGTTGAACGACGGCTTCTTGCGCTGCATGGTCTGCTTGATCATGGAGCCCCAGAGCACGTCCTTGTTCTCGCGGCTCAGCGCCTGGATCGACTCGACCATGAGGCTGAAGGCCTCGGCTGCCTTCTTGGTCAGGCCGGCGAGCTGCGGCGCCTTGGCGGAGTCGCGCCAGACGTCCTCGTAGTAGATGAACTCGTCGCAGTTGTCGACCAGGAGGTTCGACGACGAGTTCTTGACCCCGATGCCGATGACGTACTTGTTGTTCTCCTTGAGCTTGGAGACGAGCGGCGAGAAGTCGCTGTCTCCCGACAGGAGCACGAAGGTGTCCAGGTGCTCCTTCGAGTAGGAGAGGTCCATGGCGTCGACCACCATCTTGATGTCGGCGCTGTTCTTGCCCGAGTAGTACTTCTGCGGAATGTCGATGAGCTCGATGGCGGCCTCGTGGAAGGGGCGCTTGTAGTCGCTGTAGCGCTCCCAGTCGGCGTAGGCCTTCTTGACGATGATCTTGCCCTTCTCGAGCAGGCGCTCCAGCACCCGGTTGATGTCGAACTTGGCGATCTCCGAGTCGCGGACTCCCAGCGCGATGTTCTCGAGGTCGCAGAAGAGGGCGATCTTCCGCTCGTCGCTGTGCGACCGCGGCCGCTCCGGGACGGAGACGATGATCTCCCGGCTCATGGCTTCGAGGTCGGCCGGCGAGAAGAAGTTCTCGGACTGGCGCGAGTCGCGCTCGCGCCTATGGGAGGGACGCGCGGAGCTCGACGCCGCGGCGATGGGGACGATCTGCGGCGGCTCGTCGAACCCGGTCTCCTCGCTCTCGTCGTCGTCCTCGTCGGTGGTCTCAGGGGTCTCGGCGGCGGTGCGGCCGGACTTGCGGCGCCCGCCGCGGCCGCGGCGCGAGCGCGAGCGGCCGGACTTCTTCTCGGTCGAGGCCTCGCCGCGCTCGCCCTCGGGGCCGGCGCCCGGCTGCGGCTCGTCGTCGGCGTCGTCCGTTGCGGGCATGGGACTCATTGCAGTCATCGAGACCGCCTCCGCGGGCTCGGCGCGGCCAGCCTCGCGGGCATAGGCCGGGGCCTCCAGCGAGTCGTCCTCGCGGAACTCGTCGCGGTCGAAGCGGGAGGGTCGGGGAGAGGGCTCGTAGGGCTCGGCGCGATGGACGTGCTCGGCGCGGTCGAAGGCCGCGGGCTCGGCCGGCGCCGGCGGAGGGGGCTCGGGAGCCCGCTCGGCGGCGGCCGGGAGCGCCGACTGCGCGTCGTCGCGCGGGGCCTCGTCCGTACGCTGTTTGTCGTCGGCTTCGTTCGCAGCGCCATCAGCCGTGGGGCGCAACCACCATGGAGTCAAATTGTTTTCCTTTCGTGAGCCCGTCGGGCTCGTATACGTAGTCGTTCCTCGGCACACCTGCGGTCAAGAGAATCTCGGACTGACTTGAGCTCGGGCCACGGGGCGGCGGGGAAGGCGGCTACAAAACCGATGAACAGTATACCCCATCCGGATCGGAAGTGCCAGAACGGCGCGGCCCTTCAGTCGAGGTCGAAGGGGCGGTGAGGGCGGCCCTCGTCGGGCTCTTCCTCCGCCCGCTTGAGGGCCTCGCGGAACTTCTCCTCGAGCAGCCGGTCGCGGTCCTTCATCGCCGCCACCTCGCGCTGGAAGACGTCCTCGGCCCTGTCGCGGTCCTTGTCGAGGTCCTGGAGGAGGCTTTCCAGGTCCTTGCCGCCGGCGAGCGGCTGCTTGGCCCGGCGGTGCGAGAGCACCTCCCCGGTGGCGGCGTCGATCACCAGGTCGGAGCCGCAGTCGGGACAGCGGACGGTGAGCTTCCGGGTCTCGGCCATCACGGTCATTCTAGACCCTTCCGCGGCGGCGGGCACCCGCGGGCGAGCCCCAGCGCGAGGCCGAGCGCGGCGAGGAGACCGCCGGCGAGGAGCCCGGCCGGCCGGTAGAGGAGATCGATGCGCCCGCCGCCGTCCGGCAGGGCAGCAGCGAGGAACGGCCCGAAGGCGCGGTGGCTGGGCGCCGGGCGGCGGTCGAGGAGGAGGCGCCAGCCGCCGTCCTGGTAGAGGCTGGAGGCAAGGAGCGCGGTACGGGAGGTCGGCAGCCGAGCGGCGATCCAGCCTCCCTCCGAAGAATCAACTTCGACCCCTTTCCCGGACGATGTGAAAGGGAGGAAGAACAGCCGCGGCAGCGGGTCGTGCCGCTCGCAGATCGCGGCGGTCGAGTCGTGGAAGGCGAGGGTCAGAGGCGGCGGGCAGCTCTCGCCCGGAGCGGCCATCAGGTAGCGCACTCCCAGGAAGCGGTAGAGCGGATGGGCGGGGCTCCCCAGCTCGGGAACCTCGCCTCCCCAGGCGGAAGTGATCGGCGCCAGCGCCGCGGCGTAGGCGGCCGGCGCCATCGGGTTGTAGACCCGGGCGTCGGCGAGGCCGTAGAGCGACGGCAGGTTGGGCGGAAAGGCGCGGCCGAGGGCGGCCATGCGATCGTCGCCGATATTGTCCTGCAGGAACCGGATCGCCGGGTTGACGGGGAAGGCCAGCCGCCTCGGGCTCGGCGGGTTGGCCGGCAGGTGGGCGAGGAGGAGCTCGACGGCGACCAGGGCGGGCATCGCGGCGAGGGCGGCCTTCGCCGCCGGCGGCCAGAGCCGTTTCCAGGGGACGATGAGGAGGAGAGCCGTGGCGGCGAGGAAGCGGAGCTGCCAGCGGAGCCAGCCGAAGCGCAGGACGGCCAGCCGCGTTGGATCGCCGGGGCTCGGGTGCGAGAGGTATCCCCAGACGAGGAGGGCGGCGAGCAGGACCGCGGCGGCGGCGACCGCCGGCCGCCGTCCCTCCCCGAGGCGGAAGCGCTCCAGGGTGCAGGCGGCGAGGTAGGCCAGGGAGAAGCCGAGCAGGAGATGGAGCCGCGGGGTGGCGAGCGCTCGGCCAAGGGGCAGCGCCGCCAGCAGGCCGTCGAGGCCCGCGGGGCGCGCCAGGAGCACCAGGGTCCCGCCGGCGACGAGGAGCATCAGGCGCTCCTGCGGGAAGCGGCGGCGGGCGCCGAGCGCGAGGAGCGCCAGGAGGAGGGTCGCGGTGCCGGCGAAGGCGCTGGCGTCCTCGTTGGTGTTGGCGAGCCCCCAGTAGTGGAGGAAACGGCTGTTGCCATAGGCGTTGGGGGCGGCGATGGGGAGGAGGCGCAGGGCCAGGAGGTCACCGGTGGAGACGCCGGCGGGCGGCGAGGGCACGGCGACCGGATCGGCGAGCCGGACTGCGCGCAGGCTCTGCGGCAGGTAGGCGGCGGCGGGCAGGAGGGCCGGCGCGGCGGCGAGGAGCCCGATGGCCATCGCGAAGCCCGCTCCCGAGAGGAGACCGAGGCGCCGACCCGCGGGCCGGCGGCGCGCGCGGTCGAGGAGGAAGGCGAGGCCCAGGGCCAGGGCGTATACGAAGGTCTCCGGATGGCCGCCGGTGGCGAGCGCGAACGTGGCGATGGCGAGGAGCAGGGCGCCGCGCCGGCCGGCGCCGTCGGCGCAGCGGATGTCGCAACGAACGAGGGCGTAGAGGAGGAGCGGCAGGAGCGCCGCCGAGTTGGCGAGCGGCCAGCCCGCCCAGAGCAGGAGGAAGCCGCCGAGGCCGAAGGCGAGGGCGCCCGTCAGCGACGGCCCGGCGCTCAAGCCCTGACTCCGCAGGAGGAGGTAGCCGAAGACCAGCGCCAGCAGCACGCGGAGGGCGGCCGTGACGCCGGCGGCGCGCGCGTAGGGAAGAGGATAGGCGAGGAGGACCAGGGGCTGGAGCGCCTGTGCCTGCGGGTCGGCGAGGAGCGGCATCCCGGCGCCCACCCGCGCGTTCCACAGCGGCCAGCGGCCGGCGGCGAAGTCGGAGCGCACGGCGGCGAGCGAAGGGGCGACGAGCTCGAGGAGGTCGCCCTGCAGCGGGTTGCCGTGCGGCACCGTGGGGGCGAGCTCGCGGAAGGGCACCTGGCCGCGGAGGTCGTCGAGCGGCAGGAGCACCTTGCCG
>DATNKQ010000242.1:0-3168 GCA_035603315.1 Thermoanaerobaculia bacterium | reverse complement strand
CAGCCCCGGCGCTCCGCCAGCCTCCCGGCCGCCACGGCGCCGGCGGCGAAGAGGATGGTGGCGTAGGGGGTGAGGTAGTAGGCCTTCGCGGTCTGGGCGAGGAAGATCCCCAGCACCACCAGGTAGGCCCAGCCCAGGGGGCGCCAGCGCCGCCCGGCCGGGGCGAGGAGGAGGAAACCGAGGCCGGCGATCCACACCGGCGCGGTGAACGGGTGCAGCAGCATCACCTGCTGGCCGAGGAACTGGAGCGGCGTCAGCGCCACGATCTTGACCGCCTGGGCGTTGCGGGCGAACTCCAGGGTGGGCCAGCCGTGGCGGACCTCCCACAGGAGGTTGGGGAGGAAGAGGAGGCCGGCCAGAAGGCCGCCCAGCCAGAGCCAGGGGTTCCGGAGCGCCTCCCACCGCCGCCCGAGGAGGAGCCCGACGAAGACGCCGATGCCGAAGAAGGCCATGCTGTGCTTGTTCTCGAGGCCGACCCCGCAGAGGGCGCCGAAGAGCAGCCAGAGACGCGGGTCGCCGCCGTTCAGCAGGCGGGCGGCGATGAGCGCCGCCGCCGTCCACAGGAGGACCTCGAAGGCGTTCATCGACAGGATGTGGAAGACGAAGAGGTAGTGGGGGGCGACGGCGGCGCAGAGGGCGGCCAGGGTCTGGGCGTAGCGGCCGCCCCCGAGCTCGCGCGCGAGGAGGCCGGTCAGCAGGATGGTCAGCGAGCCGGCGAGGATGGGCAGGATGCGGATGGCCAGGAACGAGTCGCCGAAGAGGCCGTGGGCGAAGCGGGCGACGAGGGCGACGAACGGGGGGTGGTCGACGTAGCCCCAGTCGAGGCGGCGGCCGCAGGCGAGGTAGTAAAATTCGTCGCGGAAGTAGCCGTAGCGGCCGACGAAGGCAAGGTGGAGGACGCCGGCGGCCGCCGCGATGCCGGCTGCGCCGACCGGCCAGCCGGCCGCCGGCGGTGTCGTCGGCGCATTCCTCGTCTCCGCCATGGTCCCCTCCCCTCTCTCGTTCCAGCACTCTACGTGAGACGGCGCGCCGGGTTGCGCCGGCGCATAGTGACTCAATTTGGCCTCGTGCAGCGACTGGCAGCGCCCACTTTCCACTTCTGCAGGCGCAAGGTGATCCCGGCGCGCCCCCGAAGGAGCGGAACGAGGCCAAATTGAGCCACCACCCACCGGGGAGGCCGGCGGCGCCGTGATACCCTTTTCGCGGGAGATTCGATGGGCAAGACGACGATCACCTTGATCCCCGGCGACGGCATCGGTCCCGAGGTGGCCGAGGCGACGGTGCGCGTCCTCGACGCCGCCGGCGCCGAGCTCGAATGGGAGCGCCACGTCGCCGGCCAGGAGGCGGTCGACCGCTACGGCGAGCCGCTGCCCGCCGCCGTGCTGGAGTCCATCCGCCGCAACCGGGTGGCCCTGAAGGGGCCCATCTCGACGCAGGTGGGGGGCGGCTTCCAGTCGGTCAACGTGCAGCTGCGCCAGCAGCTCGAGCTCTTCGCCAACCTGCGCCCGGCGCGGTCGCTGCCGTCCATCCGCACCCGCTTCGAGAACGTCGACCTCATCATCGTCCGCGAGAACACCGAGGACCTCTACGCCGGTCTCGAGCACGTGGTGGTGCCGGGGGTCGTCGAGAGCCTGAAGATCATCACCGAGAAGGCCTCGACGCGGGTCGCCCGCTTCGCCTTCGACTACGCCCGCCGCCACGGCCGCAAGCGGGTGACGGCGGTGCACAAGGCCAACATCATGAAGCTCTCGGACGGCCTTTTCCTCGACTGCGTCCGCAAGGTGTCGCGCGACTACCCCGAAATCGTTGCCGACGACAAGATCGTCGACAACATGTGCATGCAGCTCGTCACCTCGCCCGAGAAGTGGGACGTGCTGCTGCTCGAGAACCTCTACGGCGACATCGTCTCCGACCTCTGCGCCGGACTGGTGGGGGGGCTCGGCGTCGTGCCGGCCGCCAACCTCGGCCATGAGGCCGCCATCTTCGAGGCGGTGCACGGCTCGGCGCCCGACATCGCCGGCCAGAACCTGGCCAACCCTCTGGCCCTCATGCGATCGGCCATCCTTCTGCTCTTCCACCTCGAGAAGGACGACGCGGCCCAGCGCTTGCGCGCCGCCCTGCGCGCTGTGGTGGTCGACCAGAACGTCAAGACCCGCGACCTCGGCGGCCAGGCGACGACCAGCGGCTTCGCCGACGCGGTGATCGCCGCCCTGGAGAGTCAGGCGGCCGCCGCGTCCTCAACGCTCCCTGAAATCGCCGAGCCCGCCCACAGCCGATCATGAGCGAATCCCTACCCACCGATGGCGCCGACGGCTCCGACGCCGCCCAGGTCTTCCCGGCCGCCTGCCCGCTCGATTGCCCCGACGCCTGCAGCCTGGAGGTGCGGGTCGAGGGCGGGCGGGTGACGAAGGTCGGCGCCAGCCTGCTGAACCCCCTGACCCAAGGCTTCCTTTGCGGCAAGGTGGCCCGCTTCGCCGACCACCTCTATGCGCCGGAGCGGCTGCTCTACCCTGGCCTCCGGCGCGGCGGCAAGGGCGAGGGGCGCTTCGAGCGGCTCTCCTGGGACGACGCCCTGGGCCTGGTGACCGAGAAGGTCGGCGAGGTCCGCGCCCGCCACCGCGGGCGCTGGGGAGAGCGGGCGGCGGAGGCCATCCTCCCTGTCTCCTACGGCGGCTCGAACGGCCTCCTCACCCAGGACACCACCGACCAGCGCCTGTTCGCCCGCCTCGGCGCCTCGCGCCTGGCGCGGACGGTCTGCGCCGCCCCCTCCCGCGTCGCCGCGCAGGGGCTCTACGGCCGCATGGCGGGGGTCGCCCTCCACGATTTCGTCCACGCCCGGCTGATCGTCCTCTGGGGAGTCAACCCCTCGGCCTCCGGCATCCACCTGGTGCCGATCCTCCAGGAGGCGCAGCGGCGCGGCGCCCAGCTGGTGGTGATCGACCCGCGGCGGACGCAGCTCGCCAAGCGCGCCAATCTCCACCTGGCGCCGCGCCCGGGGACCGACGTCGCCCTGGCGCTCGCCGTCATCCGCTGGCTGTTCGCGAACGGCGCCGCCGACCTCCGCTTCCTGGCCGACCATGCAGTCGGGGCCGAAGAGCTCCGCCGGCGGGCCGAGCCCTGGACGGCCGAGCGGGCGGCTGCGGTTACCGGCCTCGCCGCCGGCGAGAT
>DATNKQ010000241.1:0-17132 GCA_035603315.1 Thermoanaerobaculia bacterium | reverse complement strand
CTTGAAGGCGCTCATCCGCGAGACGGTCCTCGAGATGGTGCGGGAGATTCTGGCGCCGCCCCCAGGCGCCGGCAAAGCCGCTGGCGGCCATGAGCTCTGCCGGCTAGCGAGATGAAGACCGCTCGGCGAGTCACCTCGCGTGCTCGCCATCCTTGGGGCTGCGCTTTCCTTCGGCTCGACTCTCCTTCTCCTGGCGAGGTTCGTCCGCGCGGAGGCTACGGCCGCCGGACCCGGAGCCCGCCTCTCCCGCGCCAGTGGTGTCGACCTGGGCTTTTGACGAGGGAGGTATCCTCCTGGAGGTAGGCTGCCACGCCCCCTGCAAGGGACGCTTTTCTTATCTATACGACTGGCATGTGCTCGAACTTCATCGTCGGATCGCGTTCGAGCTCCCGCAGAAAGCGGGCAACACCATGCAGGAGATCGAGGGTCACCCGCTGCTGCTCGCACGCCTGCCGCAGGATGACGAGCGCCACGACCGCCTCGCGGCTGATCTTGAGCACCCGGAAGGTCGTCAGCACGTCGCCGACGAGGGGAAGGAGCTTCCCTGTTTGGCCCTGGCGCAGCCAAACGACAGCGAGGTCGAGCCCGACGAGGGCGGCATTGTAGGTCTGGTCACACCTCCCGAATCCTTCCCGCACGCTGGCGAGTGCCTCCTCGGCGCGGTCGAGCTCTCCGAGGCCCATGAGGGCTTGACCTTCCGTCCATCGCGCCTTGAGAAGGCTCAAGCTGTCGCCGGCATAGAGCGCCTGAAGATCGGCCTCGTCGAGGGCGCGGGCCGCCTCCTCGCAACGCCCCACTTCGACCAGCCGCGAGGCCCGGGCGTGCAAGGCCCAGGCAAAGAGCTTGGGTTCGCGCTCTCGATCGATCGAGCCCAGGGCTTCCTCCAGAAGCGGCAGCGCGTCCTCCGGCCGACCGGCGTACATCGAATAGATACCGCTCATAACCAGCGTCCTTGCGGCGAGCTGAGACTCGCCCAGTTTCCGGTAAAGCACCCTCGCCTTGGCGAGCAGTATTAGAGCCTCGGGGTACCGCCTCTGGTAATGGCGAATCGAGGCGGTCAGAAGCATGATCCGGGCCTGGAGCAGGGGATCGCCCGTCCCTTCGCGGCTCCGTTTGATCGCCCGCGCCATGGAGTCGTCGGCCATGTCGAGGAGGTCGGAAACGCGGTAGGCGTTCGCGAGCTCGGCCTCGCATCGGGCCTGGAAGTCCGCCACGAGCGCCGGAGTGTATCGGCTCGCCTCCAGCTGTGTCGCCACCAAGTACGCGAGAAGGGCGACCCGCAGCATCGCCGCGGCGTCCTTGTGACGGAAGCTGTAGCTCAAGTCCATGAGCTTGATGCACAGCGCCCAGCCACCCACTCGCTCGCCATCGTCGTGGCCCAGCTCGGAGAGCGCGAGGAGCGACGCCAGCGCCCGCGGCGCTTTCGCACTCTCGACGGAGAAAGCGAGGGCGTGCTCTCTTACGCGAGCCACGGCGCGATCGATGGCGGCGTCGTAGCAAGCCTCCTCCTCCCGCGACAGCTCGGGCGCCGGCTCGGAGACCGTCCACTCGGAGGCCACATGCGCGAGAAGCTCCAAGCACTTTGAGCACTCAGCCGTGAGGTGTGCGATCAACGCGTCGATCTCCTTCACCGAAAAGTCGCCGCGTACGAGGTCCCTGAGGTCGTCTTCGTTCAGATGGTCGGTCAACGGATCTCCCCTCCCAGGGTTATTCCTAAGACGATGCGCCTATTCTTTCACGGAGAAGTTCAAAGTTGCACCCAAAGGGCACGAGACAGGCCGTGGGAGGGAAAATCCCCGGGACGGCAGACGAGTCGCCCCGGGGACAGCGACTCAGCGCTTCCCGCCATTCGGATCGACAATGCTTCCGTTGTCTGCCGCACCCGCGCTGCCGCTCGTCCCTGCCAGGCATTTGCCACCCTCGGGATCGACGCAGGACCCACTGTTCGCCCAGACAGCCTTGAGCGCGCCCGGGCCGGAGGATCTGGCGGCGTCCAGCCAGCGCTCGGAGAGCCACTGCCAGGCGGCACTGACGAACGAGGCCGGTCCTTCGATTCCGGCGAGGCCCGCTCTCCCTCGGGCCGTCGGCAGGGCTGAGGCCGCTCCAAGGCCGGGGACGGCCATCAGCGCCGCCGTGAGCGTCAGGGCGGTCAAGAATCGGTTCTTCCTGGAACGAGACATCTGCTCCTCCTTCCTCGCGGATCGGAAGGCCACCAGGATGGAGCCGCCGTCCATGAGGGTGCGGATGTCCCCTAGTCTCGCAATTCTTTATGCCAAATTGTGGGTGCCCTTTATCAGCCCGGTGAACTCGACGATATCGTACCACTTCCTATTGAAGCTGAGACGCTTGTGCGCGACCTGATAATGGAATTCTCCGTCTACGACTGGGGAAGTCTTCGGGATGACGTTCTTGGATCTATCTTCGAGAATCTCATTCCGCGGGAAGAGCAGGCGCTTCTTGGCGAGTTCTACACTCCTCCCCGAGTCGCCGATTTGATAGTCGCGTTTACTCTTCGAGGCGATGTCAAGGCCGTGTTAGATCCGGGATGCGGTAGCGGCACATTCCTCATGAGGAGTTACGAATACCTTCGCGAAGTTGCGGGTCTCGACCATGTGGAAACGCTCAATCGGCTTTGGGGCTTCGATATCAGCTCCTTTGCAGCGGAGCTTGCCGCCATCAACCTTTTTAGGCAAGACTTGTCTTCGTTCTTCAACTTCCCGCGAATTGTGCCAGGCAATTTCTTCGATCACCGAACTGGCGAGACGATTCTCTTTCCGCCTGCAAAGGTGGGTGGATTGACGAAGGTACCAGTACCGCTTCCACTCTTTGACGTGATCGTCGGTAATCCACCTTATCTGAGATCGCAGAACCAAGACGACCTGGATCCTCAATACAAGAGAAGGTTGTTCGAGGTGAGTGGCCGAAACAATGTCGAGGCTGAAAGCAAAACCGATCTCTTTGCGTTCTTCATCTATAAGTCGCTAGAAATGATGAAGGTGGGTAGCCGACTGGGATTCGTGACTTCCTCGAGTTGGCTCATCGCTGCATTCGGGACGCCTATTAAGAGGCTGTTATTTGATCGGTTGCGACTCGTGGCAATAGTTACCTCTGACGCCGAGCCTTTCTTTTCGCAGGTCGCGGTGAATGCAGCGATCCTCGACGCCCAGGACTCCTCCCCGGGATGGGTCTGCCCCACGAACGCGGCCGGGAGCCTCTGTCGCCTTCCCGCGGGCAACATCCTGCCGGGGGGCTCGATCACCCGCTTTTTCGCCGTCGTCCTCGACAACCCGCTTCCCGCCGGCGTCGCCAACGTCACGAACACCGGCTGCGCCCGCAGCGGGCCCTCGCTGGTCCTGGGCTGCGCCAGCACCTCGACCCCGACCTCCGGCCAGCCGCTTCTCAAGGTCGCGAAGACCCTTGTCTCCGGTAGCGGCACCCCCGGCGCGACCCTGGTCTTCAACCTCGACATCTCGAATCCCGGCAACCAGGACCTCGCGGGCACTTCGATCACGGAGACAGTGCCCCCCAACACGAGCTACTCGTCCTCCGCGAGCTCGCCGGGCTGGAGCTGCTCCGGAACCACGCCGGGCTCGGCCTGTACGTTCAGCCTGTCGGCGCTCCCCGCGGGCGACGTGACCGACCTCCGGTTCGCTCTCGTGGTCGCGAACCCCCTGCCGGCGGGAACGAGCTCGGTCGCCAACACCGCCTGCGCCACCTCGGGCGCCGTGAGCTCCTGCGACACGCTTACCGTCCCGACGAACGGGATGCCGAGCTTGTCGCTCAAGAAGGGCATTTCCGGCTCCTCGGTACCGGGCGGCACTCTCCTCTTCCAGCTGACCCTTCAGAACCCCGGGAACCAGGGTGCCTCCGCCGTCAGCCTGAGCGAGCTGGTACCCGCCTTCACTACCTTCGACGCATCAGCGAGCACCGCCGGATGGAGCTGCGCTCCCGACGGGAACGCCGGCGCCACCTGCACACTCGCCGTCGGGACCCTCCCCGCGGGCAGCACCCAGATCTACACCTTCGCACTCACCGTCGTCGATCCCCTCCCGGCCGACGCATCGATGATCGCGAATCGGGCCTGTGCCAGCGCTCCCGGCCTCACCGACTCGTGCGACTCGGTCTCGACCCCCACCGAGGGAACTCCCAACGTCACGCTCCACAAGACCTACAGCGGCCCACCGCTCCTCCCGGGTGCCGTCCTACCCTTCACCCTGGCCCTGAGCAATGCAGGCGACCAGGATGTCGGAGCGGTTCAGATCACCGAAACCGTGCCGGATCATTCGACCTTCGCTCCCGGCGCCAGCTCCCCAGGGTGGAGCTGCACGGCCGCGACTCCGGGATCGATCTGCACCCTCGCCGTCAGCGCCTTGCCCGCGGGCGCCTCCCAGACCTACATCTTCGCCGTCAAGGCCGACGCCAGCCTGCCGGCCGACGCCGTCGTCGAGAACGCTGCCTGCGCAGCTACCGTCTTGGGACCCCCGCCTATCCTCGAATCCGGATCGTCTGCGAAAGCGGCCGCGACCGGCTCTCTTCAGGCCTGCTCGAACACGACGACGCCCCCGCTCCGGACGGTCGATACGACGCTCACCGTCGAACTTCTCACCGACGCCGACGGCAGCCATAGCGCCACGGCCGGAGACACTCTCCGCTATGTCTTGACCATCCCCAACGCCACCTCGGGATCGCTCGACGGGATCACGACCACCTTAAGCCTCGACCCCAACACTGCTCTCGTGAGCGGGTCCGTCTTGGCCTCGCAGGGAATGGTGACGACCGGCAACTCTCCCGGTGATTCGACCGTCGTCGTGGCCATCGGCAGCCTGACGGCCGGACAGAGCGCGACCGTTCGCTTCGACGTCCTCATCCGCTCGCCTCTTCCCCCCGGCATCCGCGCCGTGGCGGCACAAGCTTCGACGAGCGGCACGAACTTCCCGACCGATCCCTCCGACGACCCGACGACGCCGCTCCCCGACGACCCCACCTCGATCGCCGTCGACGGCGGGCCGGCCGGGCCTCCCTCCCCGGTCAACGTTCCGACGCTCTCCGCGCTCGGTCTCGTGGCGCTCGCGGGCCTCCTGTCCTTCTGCGGTTCCAGGGCCCTCCGCCGAAACCGCGCGACTCCAACCTCCGAGCCCAACCGCTGAGGCCCATGCATCGGATCGGAAACACCCTCCTCCTCCTCGCCGCGCTCGCGACGTCCGCGGTCGCGGCCGAGGCCCCCTCGCATCAACGAAATCCCCAGGTTGTCTTCACGACTCCGGGTCTCAAGGCCGTCACTCTCACCACCTGCAACGCCTCGGGCTGCAGCACCGTCAACAAGTACGTTCAAGTCCTGGACCCTCGGCCGACGATCTCCGCCGCATCGGCCCAGCCTCTCGGGGTCGAGAGGGGCCGCGCTGTTACTCTCTCGGCCACTGCTTCCGGGAAGCCTCCCCTGACCTTCGACTGGCAGGTCTCCGGTCCGGGCTACCTCCAGCACCTCGCGGGCAATCCGGCGTCATGGTCGACGGGCGGCGTTCCCCTCGGCTCCTACTCGGTCCGTCTGACCGTCACCAATGGCGCGGGCACGGCAACCGCCGGCCCGCTAGCCCTGGCTGTCCGCGCGAACTCACCCCTCGCCTTCTACACGATCCACCCCTGCCGGCTCTTCGACAGCCGGACGTCCTCTCGTCTGCGGCCGGGGGAGGAGCGCACGATCGACCTTCCGCCAGCCTGCGGCATTCCTTCTTCGGCCCGTGCTCTCGCGGGCAACGCGACCGTCATACTGCCTTCGGACGCCGGCTTCCTCACGCTCTTCCCTGCCGGCGAGCTCCGAGCGGAAACGAGCAACTTGAGCTTCCGATCGGGCCAGACCCGCGCCGCATTCTCGATCCTCGGCCTTGGCGGAGCTCCTCCTCGGCTCACCGCCGCGCTTGGCATGCCTCCGAACGCCTCGGCCGACCTCGTCCTCGACGCGTCCGGCTACTTCGCCTCCGACCCCGCACACTCACCACCCACGATCGGCCTGTTTTCGGCCGAGCTCTGTTTTCTCTCCTTCTGCATCTTCCCGGTCGGCGCGCCGGTCGGCTTCTCGCAGACCTTCCCCGACCGGCTGCCTGGGGACTCCTACTCCTACGACTGGGAGGGGACTGGGACCTTCACGGCGGCGAGCACGGCACCCGTCTTTGGACACGTCTATACGCACGCGGGGACCTTCACGCCGATCCTCCGGGTTGCCCGTGGCGGGTTCACCTCCATCTACCGGCACCCGGACCCGATGACACTCGCTGCCCCCTCGCTTCCTCCCCCCGCACCCGTTGGCGTCTCAGCAGCTTATGCAGGCCTCGCGTCGACCGTAGCCAACCCCACGATCCAGCCTCCCGCACCGGCCTTTCGCATCTCGGCCGCCTCGTCGCCCGTCGCCTTGATCGGCTACGACGCGTTCGTTTCGCGAAACGGTTCCGCCTTCACCTTCGTTGGCACGCTCCTCCCAAATCGATCGAGCGCAACGGACCTCCTCGTCACGTCACCTTTCTCCGCCACGGACTCCGTTTTCCTCGTGCTCCGCGCCGTCACCTACTCCGGCCTGAGCAACCCCTCGGCTCCGGTCGCGCTCCGGGTTCCTTGATAGACCATGGCTTCTCGCTCCTCCGATAGCTCGAAGGCCTCGCCGGTGCCCGGCAAACGCAGCCGCCAGAGCCTGCGGCTGGCGCAGGAGGCGCTCGCCATCGAGGCCGAGGAGGCGCGGAAGGCCGGCACTCTCGGCTACATGGCCCGCTTCCTCGTCCAGGCGACCCTCCCTCACAACGATCCCAGGACTCGAACGTTCACCCGCACGAACGGGCTCTTCCGGCTGTCGATCATCGGCCCCGAGGGCCTGCCCTTCGGCCGGTACCCCCGCCTCTTGCTCGCGTGGGTGTGCACGACGGTGGTGACGACCCGCGCTCGGGTGCTTGACCTCGGCCCCAACCTAACGGCGTTTTTCGGGAAGCTCGGCGTCACTCCGACCGGAGGCAGGTACGGCACGATCGGGCCCGTCCGCAACCAGGCCCAGCGACTGTTCTCGGCCTCGATCTCGATGACCTACGAGAACCCGGACGTCTACGACCACCGCGGCTTTCGCCTCGCTGATCGGCTCCGCCTCCACAAGCGGCCCGGAGAAGTCGAGGACCCGAGTCCCATCGTCGAGCCTGAGGAGACCCTCCTCTGGTGGAACGCCGACCCCGGTCAACCGGCGCTCTTTGGCTCCTATGTCGCCTTGACCGAGGGTTTCCGCCAGGCGATCCTCCTCGCACCCATCCCGCTCGACCTCCGGGTCCTCCACCGCCTGCGGTCTCCTCTAGCGATCGACATCTACGTCTGGCTGACCTACCGCTTCTCCTATCTCTCCCGTCAGACCCAGGTCCCATGGAGCGCTCTGGCCCTGCAGTTCGGCGCGGACTACGCCCGCACCAAGGCCTTTGCCCACCACTTCCGGCGCCAACTCCGGAAGGTCCTGCTTCTCTACCCTTCGGCTCGGGTCGAGCCCACTCGAGCCGGGCTCATTCTCCGGCCCGCTTCCCCCCACATCCGAAAGCTCCTTCCCAAAGGATAAGACGATGAACACGGTTGCACCGATCTCTGGCCAGGTCGATGATCAGCTTCCCGTCGATCTCGAGGCTGCGCTCGAGACGCTCTTCCATCGCCAACGCCAGCGGGCTCGTAACCATCGGGAACTCGACCCCACATGGAAGACACGAACCGTTCCCGAGGATGCAAGGATCCTCAGGCGTCAATTCGAGTACTTCTGGGACCTCCTCCGGCCGGTTCTCGAGGACCCTACGTTTGACGCCGTTCTCGATGTCCTCGTTCTCAACGAGCTCCTCGACCAGGCGGCCGACATCGTCAACTATCTTGTATTCACACTCTCAGCGCTCTCCCGGAGCCAGCTGTTAAACACCAACGAACTTGGCTCGCTTGGTCTGCAGAGAGAACGCTGATGCCTGCCACCACCGTCGACAAGGCCCCTGACCCCGCAAAGGCGGGGCTACGGTTCATTGAAGAACTCTCGAAACTAGGAGAGGTGCTGCAGGACCTCTCTTCTCGGATCGACCACATCGAACGCAGGTTTGCCGCGCTCGAAACACCTGCCGCCACGCCGCTTTCTGTAAGAGAGCTGTCTCGTAAACACCCCGCTTTTTCTGAAGGCTCCCTCCGCTGGCTACTCTTTCATCGCGAGAGCAACGGCCTGGCTCAGGCGGTCATCCGATCAGGCCGACGTCTTCTCGTCGATGAGAGACGATTCCTGGCATGGGTGGACTCCCTCCGGGAAGGAGCCGATGTCCGCCTCCAGTTGCCGCCACGGCGCTGTCGAGGCCGCTTCGGTGACTAAGGACTAGCCTTCCGCGCTGGCTCCAGGTTGAACACCATCGGACGATTTGAGAGACCGCGACCCTAACTCGAGAAACTGGCTGGACATTCGTGCGGCCACGCCCGCCAGGTGTTGATCCGTCAGGTGACTGTACCTGGCCGTCATCGCGATGGTCTTATGTCCCAGAATCATCTGGATTTCTCGGATAGTCGCCCCGGCCATCGCGAGATATGACGCACACGAGTGGCGGAGATCGTGGAAGCGGAAGTCCTTGATCGAAGCCGCTAGGAGCGCCGCTTCCCAGGCCTTTCGCGGAAAGGTCGCTTGTCGCCAACGATTCGGGAACAAGAGATCGATATCTAGTCGACGAGTACTCATCATGGTTCGAAGGGAAGCCATGGCCGGGTCAACCAGCGGCACCGATCTCGATACACCGTTCTTCGTCTCCACAAACTGAACGCTCTTCCGGCCTAGGTCCACGTCGCCCCACCGGAGTCGCAGCAGTTCCCCCTGACGGCCCCCCGTGCAAAGGGCCAGCAGCACCAGCGGATAGAGCCGATGGTTCGCGCTCGCTCGGCAGGATTTCAACAGAGCCTCCCGCTCCTCATCACTCAACCAACGCACGCGACCCGGGCTCTCCTTCGCCCTCTTTAGCCGCCGAGCGGGATTCTGCTCGATCCACTCCCACTCACGCCACGCCACACTGAGGGCATGAGAGAGAGCCGCGAGATAACGGTTGCAGGTGCTATCGGAACGGCCACGCTTCAGACGCTCTCGCGCTTCCGCGAGACGCGCGGGCGTCAAGTCAGTTAGCCTAAGGGCCCCTAGGTCGTTCCGCCACCAGCCCAGCTGCCGACTCCGGTTCTTCCGCTCCCAGGGTCCGTACCGTTCGAGGACCTCCTGCTGGTAGCGGTCGATCAGGTCGGCAAGCGTATGGCGCTCCGCCTCTCGGATAGGCGAGTAGCGCCCCTCCCGGATCGCACTCTCCATCTGGACCGACCACCGTTTCGCGTCCGTCAGACGCCGGAAGGTCTTCACACAGGTAGGCTGGCCCGCTAGGCGGACGAAGACCTTGAAGTGGGTTGAACCGTCCTTCACTCGGACCTCTTGAATGCTGGCCAAAGCAGCCTCCTTGTCTCGGTCACTGCACCAAAAGTGCACCGAAACGACGTTGTGAGGTCCTGGGGCGAGCCACCATGCTTCGTAACTCTTTGATTCTATTGGTGGGCCGTCGGGGGGTCGAACCCCGGACCTTCGGATTAAAAGTCCGCTGCTCTACCAACTGAGCTAACGGCCCAAGTGCTTGAGGAGTATAGCGGAACGCGGGTCCCCTGCCCGCCGGCTTCAGGCCGGCAGGAAGGGGATGCCGAGGCTGCCTTGCATGTAGCCGACGAGGAGGTCGCCGTCCCAGCCTCCGAACCAGGCGGTGAAGGGCCAGGGGTTGCCGGTCTGCACCTTGCCCCCCAGCGCCTTCTCGCCCTCCACCGTCTGCGGCCCGTTAACGTTGAAGCTGTAGGTGAGCTGGTAGGCGAGCTTGGAGCTCACGCGGTCGCCCCAGAACTCGATCTGGTAGACGCGCGTCCGCATCCCCTCGATCTTGGCGGCCAACTTGGCGGGGTCGCCGCGCCCTTTCTGAACGTCTTCCTCGAGCTCCGCGATGCGCTCGGTCAGGTAGCGCCGGCGGTCGCGGAAGTAGGAGAACTGGTCGAAGACGCGGAGGATCGACATCACCTGCGCCGAGGAGGAGGTGAAGGCGGTGGGGAGCCGGCGGGCGTAGAGGTCGGGGTCCTCGATCTCCCAGATCTTCTGCTCCGGCCTCGCCGGGTTCAGGTAGTCGACGGCGCGGATCGCCACCTGCTTGCTGCGGATAGCCAGCTCGAAGGGGTTGATGACGAACGACATGTTGTCGTCCGAGCCGACGATGTTGTTGCGGCTGTCGTAGGTAGGCCCGGGGAAGGGCGGGTTCTCGCCTTCCAGGTACAGCTTGCCGCCGGCGAGGGCGGCGGCCGCCGGGGCGAAGGGCTTGCCGTCGTAGAGGACGCCCGAGACGTCGACGCCGATCTTGATCCCCATCCGCTCGGCCGGCTCGCGCAGGTTGTCGCGGGCGAAGTCGGCGGTGACCTGCGTGCGGATGACTTGGTCGAGCGGCTCCTCGCCGATCAGCGACATCGTGTAGCCGGACACCCCCCGCAGCTCGTTGGTGGGGTCGGGGTCGGTGGCCAGCCGGCAGAGGAAGTAGCCCTGGAACTGGATCTCGAGCAGCTTGGCGAAGGTCATCGTTGCCCTCACGGCGAGACCACGAACTGCGGCAGTTGGCCGATCTGGTAGATGCGGCGCAGGTTGTTGGCGATGGCGCTGGCGCTCTCGTGGACGAAGGCGAGCTGGCGCTTCAGGAACGGCACGTCGCCCTCGCTCCGCGCGACCTTGAGGAGGTCGGCGGCGGACAGGGCCTCGAGCTCGCCGATGACGTGGGTCAGGCGGTCGAGGAAGAAGTCGACGTTGCCGAGCCGGCGAGGGTCGTGGCGGGCGAGCAGCTTGCGGTCGTCGCGGGAGAGGTGGTAGCTCGGTCCCGTCGTCCGCTCGCCGTCTCCCGAGCGGGCGTGGGCCAGCACCTCGGCCATCGGCCGCAGGAGCATGGTCATGGCCGGCCCGAAGGCGGTCTCCTGAAGCGCCGAGCTCCAGAAGGGATAGGACTGGCTCGCCACCGGCTGGTAGTCGCGGTAGAGGGCGGTGAGCACGAAGAGGAGCGTCGCGTAGGTGTAGTTGAAGAGGTCGAAGAGGCGGCGGGCGAAGGGGTCGGTGATCTTCTCCGGCCGCGGGTTGACGGGAAGCGGCAGCGACGGCTCGAAGCGGGGGTCCCTCTTGAGCTCGGCAGCCAGCTCCTCGTGCAGGTCGTAGAAGCGCTTGAAGTGGCTCTGGTAGCCGGGCGGCGCGTCGATCCCCTCCCCTTCCTCGACGATGAGGTCGATGGCGAGGTTGGCGGAGGCGACGTCGGTGATCGGGGTGACGTTGATCTGGTACTCGACGGGGACGAAGACCTGCCGGTTGGGGTTGCCGGTGAAGAGCTTGGGGAGCTCGTTCACCGCCTTCTGGATGCGGTGGTAGAGCTCCTGGATGGAGCCGGGGGCGACGCTCTCCGCCTCCAGGTGGGTGGCGCTCAAGGCGTAGGGCGCCGCCGCGGCCGCCAGGTTGCCGCTCCGGCGCTCCGCCGCCGAGGTCGAGGGGCAGGGGTGGTCGTCGTCGCTGAAGCACCAGCGGGGGATGGGATCGCCGCTCTTCTGGAGGGTGTCGTAGCCGGGGCTCTCCATGCAGACGAAGCGGCCGATGGTCGCCAGGTTGAAGCGCTCGAAGACGAAGGGGATGTCGCACGGCTTCACCTTGCCGCTCGGCGCGCGCTCGGCGGCGAGGCTCTTGCCGAGGAAGTAGCGCGACTGGCGGGGGATGTTCTCGCGGTCGTACCAGGGCTCGGCGCCCATCGCCGTCAGGAGGCCGTTGACGAGGGCTAAGTGCTCCATCTCCTGGCGGGCCACCATGAGGAGGGTCGAGCCCCAGCGGCGGACGAGCTCGAACTGCGCCGCGCTGCACCGCTCGTCCGGCCGCTTCTTGAGCGAATAGCCGGCGTAGAGGTACTGGATCATGAGCTGGTGCTCGATCTCGGCAGCCTCCCGGAGGTAGCGGATGAGCTGCGGCTTGTCGCGGATCGGACCCATGGAAGTCTCCTCTGTACCAAGCATCCGTCTCAGAGCCTGTGAATGATGCCGCGCGAGAACTTAGAGCTTGTCATCGGTAGCAAAGGGCTTCGCGCCGCCCTTCCCCCAGGTCCCTCGCTCTCGCTCGGGATGACAACCAAAAGGACGTGCTTGTTGGCCCGCGGGCAATGGCTTGGTCTCGGCAATTTTTTCACACGCTTTCAGGCGTCCTGGCGCTGCGCCACCACCCTGCCGAGCCGGCCTGCCGTCAGGCGGGCGAGGGCCGGCTGCTCGCGGACGATGGTCTCCTCGCGGCGGGGGCCGGTCGAGACGAGGCCGACGGGGGCGCCGACCTCCTGCTCGAGGAAGTCGACGTAGTCGCGCGCCGCCTGCGGCAGGTCGGCGTAGTCGAGGATGCCGACCGTCTTCTCCTTCCACCCCTTGAGGGTGCGCAGCACCGGCTCGGCCCTCTCCAGGACGTGGCGCTCGGCCGGCAGCTCGCGGATCACCGCGCCGCCCACCCGGTAGCCGATGCAGACGGGGATCTCCTCGAAATCGTCGAGGACGTCGAGCTTGGTCAAGGCGATGGCGTCGACGCCGTTGACCATCCGCGCGTAGCGGGCGACTACGGTGTCGAGCCAGCCGCAGCGCCGGGGGCGGCCGGTGACGGTGCCGAACTCGTTGCCGCGCCGGCGCAGGAACTCCCCGACAGGGCCGTCCAGCTCGCCCACCATCGGCCCCCCGCCGACCCGCGTGGTGTAGGCCTTGAGGACGCCGAGGACGCCGGCGATGCGCGTCGGCGGCACGCCGGTGCCGGTCAGGGCGCCGCCGGCCGTCGAGCTCGAGCTGGTGACGTAGGGGTAGGTGCCGTGGTCGAGGTCCAGGAGCGTCCCCTGCGCCCCCTCGAAGAGCAGGCTCTTGCCGGCGGCGATCCAGCCGTTCAGGAGCTGCTCGGTGTCGGCGAGGCAGGGCTTGAGCTTCTCCGCCCAGCCGCGGCACTGGTCGGCATAGGCGGCCGGCAGGGCGAGCGGCGGGCCGCCCGGGGCGAGCGCGTCGAGCTCGGTCTGGATACGGTTCAGCTGCACCCGCAGGCGGTCCTCGAGGTCGGGCGCGACGAGGTCGCAGACCCGCAGGCCGGCGCGCGAGGCCTTGCTCTCGTAGGCCGGCCCGATGCCGCGCGCGGTGGTGCCGATGCGCCCGGCGCCGCGGGCCTCCTCGCGCGCCCGGTCGAGCTCGGCGTGGTAGGGCAGGAGGACGTGCGCGCGGCTGGAGACGAAGAGCCGGCCGTCGAAGCGCACCCCCGACTCGTAGAGGCGGGCGAGCTCGGAGAGGAGGGCGTCGGGCGCCACCACCATGCCGTTGGCGAGGACGCACAGCATCTCCTTGTGGAGGATGCCGGAGGGGATGAGTTGGAGCGAGAAGTGGCGCTCGCCGAAGCGGACCGTGTGGCCGGCGTTGTGCCCCCCCTGGTAGCGCACCACGCCGTCGAAGGCGGGGCAGAGGAGGTCGACGATCTTGCCTTTCCCCTCGTCGCCCCACTGCATCCCGACGATGATCACGTTGGCCATGGCAATGGGGTCCGAGGCGCGATGGATTGGCGGTAGATCGGGGTCCGCCGACCGGCCCGGACAGTAGCAGATGGGGTGGGGAGCGGCAAGGACTCCTTGCGGTGCTACCATCCCTTTGCCGTCGCGATCGATCAACCCCCGGAGCCGCCGCTTGCAGACCGTACTGAGCGCCGCCAATATCCTCCTCCCCCTGGCCTACCTGCTGGTGGCGGTGGACTACGGCTTCCTCTTCTTCGCCGCGCACGAGGTGGCGGAGCGGACAGCGACGCCGGCGCTGCGCGGCACCGTGCTCCTCCACCTCGCCTTCCTCGCCGGACTGGCGGCCCGGCACCGGCAGTTCCCGGCCGCCACCCTGTCGCAGGCGCTGTCCGTCGTGGCGCTCGCCGTCGCCATCGTCTACGTCTTCGTCGAGTGGCGCGGCCGCGCCCGCTCGACCGGCTTCTGGCTGGTGTCGCTGGTCTTCTTCTTCCAGCTCCTCTCCTCGGTCCTGGCGCGCCCTAACCCGCCGGACCGCGCCATCTTCCACGACCTCTACTTCTCGGCCCACGTCTCCCTCGCGCTCCTGGGCTACGCCGCCTTCGTCGTCGCCGCCGGCTACGCCTTCCTCTATCTCCAGCTCTACCGCGATCTCAAGGGCGGCCGCTTCTCCACCTTCTACGGCAAGCTGCCGCCGCTCGAGGTGCTGGAGCGGATGATGCTGGTCGCCCTGGGCGCCGGCTTCGTCGCCCTGACCGGCGCCGTCGTCACCGGCGCCCTGTGGGCCGAGCGGCTCTACCCCAACTGGATGCACGACCCCAAGATCCTCGCCACCCTGGCGACCTGGGTGATCTACGCCGCCGCCCTCCTCCTGCGCCGCCTGCGGCGCTGGCAGGGGCGGCAGACGGCGCTCGCCAGCCTGGCCGGCCTGGGCGCCATCCTCTTCTCGCTGGTGGCCGTCAACCTCTTCTTCACCGGCTTCCACGGCTTCCTCTGATGGGCGGCTCGCCGCACGACCGCGCCCCCTCGGGACCCCGGCCGCAGGATCCGCCGCTCCTCCTCGTGGGGACCGACTTCCGCTGCTCCCCGCTCGACCTCCGCGAGAAGGTCTCCTACAGCCCGGGCGAGACCGAGGAGATGCTCGTCCACCTCCTCGCCCGGCCGGCGGTGGCGGAGGCGTTCCTGCTCTCGACCTGCAACCGCACCGAGATCCTCTTGCACCCTCAGGACGAGGACGAGGCCTATCGGACGGCCCTCGAGCTGGTGTTCCTCAAACGGGTGCCGGAGCTGGAGCGGCCGGGCCGGCTCTACGTCAAGAGGAACGGCGAGGCGGCTCGCCATCTGCTGGCGGTGGCCAGCGGGCTCGAGTCGATGGTCCTGGGAGAGCCCGAGATCCTCGGCCAGGTCAAGCAGGCCTCGGCCCTCGCCGAGGCGGTGGGGGCGGAGGGCGCCGTCCTTCGCCGCCTGCTGCGGAGCGCCGTCTCGGCCGGCAAGCGCGCCCGCCAGGAGACCGGCGTCACCAGCGGCGCGGTGTCGCTCGGCTACGCCGTCGTCGAGCTGGCGCGCAACATCTTCAGCGGCCTGGGCGACAGCCGTGCGCTCCTGATCGGCGCCGGCGAGACCTCCCGCCTGGTGGCCCGCGCCCTCCTCGAGCGCGGGGTGCGGGAGATCGCCGTCGCCAACCGCGGCGCCGAGCGGCGGCAGCGCTTCCAGGAGGAGTTCCCGGAGATCCAGGTCCTCCCCTTCGAAGAGCGCCTGGAGGCGCTCCGCTCGGCCGACCTGGTGGTCGCCGCGACCCGCGCCGAGGAGCCGGTGCTGACGGCGCGGCAGCTCGCGGAGACGATGGACCGCCGGCCCAGCCGGCCCCTCCTCGTCGTCGACCTGGGGGTGCCGCGCAACGTCGAGCCCGAGTCGAAGCGGGTCGAGAACCTCTTCCTCCACCCCATCGATTCGCTGGAGCACCTGATCCAGCGCAACCTCAAGCGCCGCAAGGAAGAGGTCCCCAAGGTCGAGGAGATCCTCGACCAGGAGCTCGCCCACTTCCGCGCCTGGTACCGCGGCCTCGCCGCCGAGCCGCTCATCGCGCGCCTGCAGAAGCAGGCGGAGCGGATCCGCCTGCAGGAGCTCGCCGAGACCGCGCCCAGCTTCCCGCCGGAGACGCATGAGGTGCTCGACCGCCTCACCCGCTCGCTGGTGCGAAAGATCCTCCACCATCCCAGCACCCGCCTGCGCGGCAAGGGAGGCGACGAGGACCTCCCCCGCCTCGACCTGGTGCGAGAGCTCTTCCGGCTCGACGAGGAAAAGGATGGGGAGGAGTGAACCATCGAGATGCTGATTCAAGATGCTGATGAGAGCGTGTGAAGAATTGCCGAGCCCAAGCCATTACCCCCGAGGCAAAAGGAACGTCCTTCCGGTTGTCATCTCGTGCGAGAGCGAGGGACCTGGGGGAAGGGCGGAGCGAAGGCCTTTGCTATCAGAGGTTTGGGAGGCCTCCCCCCGCCCAGGTCCCTCGCTCCCGCTCGGGATGACAGGCCCTAAATTCTCGCGCGGCAACCGCGTCAAATGGTCGTGACAGGACCCGCCGCGGGCGGCGAAGTAGCGGCAGCTCCAGTTCGCCTCCGCCTCGGCACCCGCAAGAGCGCCCTCGCTCTCGCGCAATCCGGCATGGTGGCGCGCGCTCTCGAAGCACTTCACCCGGGCCTCGCCGTCGACCTCGTCCCCGTCGTCACCTCGGGCGACGTTACCTTGGGCGACCTCGCCAAGCTCGGGGGCAAGGGGCTCTTCACCCTCGAGCTCGAAAGCGGGCTCCTCGACGGCTCGCTCGACCTCGCCGTGCACAGCCTCAAGGACCTGCCGGTCACCCTTCCGGAGGGGCTCGTCGTCGCCGCGCACCCCGAGCGCGCCGACCCCCGCGACGTGCTGGTGAGCGAGATCGCCGCCGACCTCGACGGGCTGCCGGCCGGCGCCCTGCTGCTGACCGGGGCGCTCCGCCGGCAGGCGCAGATCCGCCTCCGCCGCCCCGACCTGCGGGTCGAGGCCATCCGCGGCAACGTCGACACCCGTCTCCGCAAGTGGCGCGAAAACGGCGCCGCCGGGGTGATCCTCGCCGCCGCCGGCATCGCCCGGCTGGGGCTCGGCGGCCTCCCCGCCCATCCCCTCGATCCCGAGGTGGTGATCCCCGCGCCCGGCCAGGGCACCCTCGCCCTGGAGGTGCGCGCCGGCTCCCGCGCCGAGGCCCTCTGCCGCGCCCTCGACCATCCTCCCACCGCCCGCGCCGCCGCCGCCGAGCGCCAGGTGGTCGCCGCCTTCGGCGGCAGCTGCGTCCTTCCCCTGGCGGCCTGGGCGCGCGAAGAAAGTGGGGCTGGCGGCGCTCCCCGCCTGCGCCTCCTCGCCCTCCTCGCCACTCCCGACGGCAGCCTGGCCGCCCGCGCCGAGGTAGTCGCCGCCGATCCCCGGTCGGCGGCCGAGGCCTGCGTCGCGGCGCTCAAGGAGAACGGCGCGGACGAGGTGCTGGCGCGATTGGGGGCCTGAGCTACGCTCCCAGCTGCACCGGCTGCAATGGAGGCC
>DATNKQ010000239.1:0-8645 GCA_035603315.1 Thermoanaerobaculia bacterium | reverse complement strand
GCAGGGGCTCGCCGCGCCGCCGGAGGCGCCGGCGCCTCCCGGCTTCACCGGCCGGGTGATGGCGCACGTCAGGGCCGGCGCCGAGGAGGCCGGGACGACGCTCTCCTGGTCGCTGGCGCCGACCTGGGTGCGGGCGGTGGCGGCCCTGGCGCTGGTCGCCGGGCTGGCCTTGGGCGCCGGGCTCGGGCGGACGCCCGTGCCCGCCTCGTCGCCGTCGTCGCTGTCCATGGTCGCCGGCCCGCCGGAAGGGCTGGGGGCGAGCTTCTGGACGCTGGTGGAGGACGCCACGGCGCCCGCGCCAGCGATCCCCGGGGCGGCAGCCGAGGCGCCCCGATGAAGCGCTGGTGGCTGGTCATCGCGCTCCTGCTGTCGCTGGGGGTCAACGTGGGGATCCTGGCGACCGTCGCCACTTCGCGGCTGCGGCCGGCGCCGCCCCCGGCCATGGCGCCGAACGCGCAGCAGCCACCGGCAGCCGAGCGCCTCGCCCGGCTGGCCGACCGGCTAGGCCTGGAGGGGCCGGCGCGGGAGCGATTCATCGACCTCCAGCGAAGCTTCTTCCTGGAGAGCGGGAGGAACCGCATGCGCCTGCAGGAGGTCTACCGCCAGCTCCGCCGGGAGCTCGTCTCCCCCGTCCCCGACCGCCAGCGCATCGATCGGCTGGTGGACGAGTCGTCCCGCCTCTACCTGGCCATCGAACGGGCGACGACGGAGCACGTGCTCGCCAGCCGCGCGCTCCTCGATCCCACCCAGGAACGCATCTTCTTGAACCTCCTGCGCCAGATGCGGCCGGGCCGCGGTCCCTTCGCGCCGCCCGCCGCCCCCGGCCTGCCGCTCCAGCGGCGGATGTTCCAGAACCGGCCCAACCAGCGCCCCCAACCCCAGCCGCCGCCGGGAGAAGGCGGCGACTGATCGATCGCCCCCCGACTGGGGAGGGGGGCCCATCGAGAGCAAAAAATTGCCCCGCCGTAGGGGGCGGGGCAGGAGGAGGGAGGTTGGAGGAGGAGATTGCCTGTCGCGTCGATCACCTGCTCCATCTGGATATACGGAAGCAGGGGGCGGAATGTTGGGGGGGACGGTATACTCCGTAGGACTTCCCGAGGAGCCAGCGATGAAAGGCATTCAGTTCGTGGTCGATGAGGAAGGCGAGAAGACCGCCGTCATGATCGACCTCAAAGAGCACGCCGAGCTGTGGGAGGACTTCTACGACGGCTACGTCGCCCGCTCGCGGGCCGGCGAGCCGCGCGAATCCCTGCAAGAGGTGAAAGAGAGTCTGCGTCGTCTCGGCAGGCTCGATGAATGAATACTCGCTCCGCTTCACCCGTTCCGCCAGCCGCGAGCTCCATCAGTTAGAAGCACTTCTCCTCCGTCGGATCTTTCCGAGAATCGAGGCTCTGGCGCGGGAGCCCCGGCCCGAAGGCTGTCGGAAGCTGCACGGCGAGAAGAACCTCTGGCGCATCCGGATCGGCGACTATCGAGTCATCTACGACATCGACGATCGGGAGAGAACGATCGACGTGACCGCGGTCCGCCATCGCAGGGATGCCTATCGCTAGGATCTAGAAAGCGGGCTTGCCGATGGCCCGCGCCGCCAGGGTGCGGAAGAACTCCTCCGCCACCCCGGCGGGATCGCCGATGAGGGCCACGGCGCCGTCCTCCGGCAGCCAGTCCGCCGGCATGTGGTCGCGGTAGGGGGCGTGGAGGAAGCGGCGGTCGAAGAGGGCGATGACGCCGGTGTCCGAAGAGGAGCGGATGAGGCGGCCGGCGGCCTGCACCACCCGCGTCATGCCGGGGACCACGAAGGCGTACTCGAAGCCGCGCTCGAAGCGCTCCTGGTAGTACTCCTTGAGGAGCTGCTGCTCCAGCGTCAAGCCAGGCAGGCAGGGGCCGATCACCGCCACCGCCTTCAGGACCTCGCCCGGGTAATCCACTCCTTCGGCGAACACCCCGCCCGCCACCGCCACCAGCAGGACATCGCCGAAGATCGCCGAGCGCAGCGATTCCAGGATCACCTCGCGCTCGCGGTCGCTGTCCGCCTGGCGCTGCACCAGCACCCGCTTCCCGTGCAGGCGCATCCGCCCCGTCACCTCGGAGAGGAACTGGTAGCTGGGGAAGAGGGCCAGGCAGTTCCCCGGCACGGCGTCGGCGAACTCGGCGAGCCGGGAGGCGATGCGCTCGTAGTTGGCCGGCCGCTCCCGCCAGGTGGTCTCGACCGTGGGATCGATCACCACCCGGCGGTTCTCGGCGGGGAAGGGGTTGCGGATCTCGACGAAGGCGGTGCGCCCGGCGGCGAAGCCCAGGAGGCCGGTGTAGAACTCGGGCGGCGAGATGGTCGCCGACAGGCCGATCGTCGAGTGCGCGCGGTTGATGACCGCGCCCAGGAAGCGGCTGGGGTCCTTGCAGAGGATCTTCACCCGGCTGTCGCCGGCGGTGCGCTCGACGCAATGGCTGAAGGCGGCGTCGCTCGCCACCAGGCCGTTCAAGAAGCGCAGGAAGGCGAAGTAGAGGCTGACGAAGGGGTCCTCGGCACGGAAGGTGCGGGCGTCGCGCTGGTGCTCCAGGTAGTCGATGAAGGCGGCGTCGAAGGCCGGCCGCAGGCTCCAGAAAGCGTCCTCGGGGAGCGGCGTCTCGATCGCCGCCGCGAGCGGAGCGGCGCGCTCCTCGCCGGGGCCTTCGAGCATGGCGTCGGCGACCGTCTCCTCGATGAGCCGCGAGAGGTCGAGGCAGAGCGTCTCGATGCGGCGATGGAGCGGCTCGCCGCCGCGCCCCACCACCTCGGCAGCCCGCCGCGCCGCCGCCGCGCCCAGCTCGGGGCTGTAGTAGCCGCGCCCGCGGTCGACGAGGTTGTGGATCTCGTCGACCACCAGGATGGTGTCCGAGAGGTCCTGGTCGGCGCCGAAGTCGGCTAGCGAGACGTAGGGGTCGAAGGCATAGTTGTAGTCGCAGACCGTCACCTGCGAGCGGCCTGCCAGGTCGAGGCTGACCTCGAAGGGGCAGACCTCGGCCCACTTGGCGGCGGCGAAGATGTCGTCCGGCTCGAGCGTCGTCTGCTCGCGGAGCAGGCGGCCCGTGACCCCCGTCGTCGACAGCTTCAGGTAGTAGTCCTTGGCGAAGCGGCAGTACTCCTCGTGGCAGAGCACCTGGTCGTTGGCGCACATCTTGGCCTTGGCTTTGAGGCGCAGCGAGCGGAACGCCCCCTCCTGGTTGAGGAGCTTCAGGACGGCGATCGCCATCTCCTGCTGCAGGGTCTTGGCGGTGAGGACGAAGAGGCGCTTTCCGTGGGCCAGAGCGTAGCGCAGGGCGGGGTAGAGGGCGGCCACTGTCTTGCCGATCCCTGTCGTCGCCTGCAGCAGCAGGTGCTCGCCGTTGGCGACCGCGGTGCCGACGGCGGCGAGGATCTCCTCCTGGCCCGGCCGCGTCTCGCCGTAGGGGAAGACCAGGCGCTCGGCGGCGGCGCGGCGAGCCTCGGCGGCCTGCCGCTCCGCCGCGTGGGCCTGGAGGAGGAGGTTGAGCCGCCGGCGGACGGCGGCGTCCAGGGCCCGCGGGTCGGAGGCGATCGGCTCGCGCTCGATCTCGTCGCTGCCGATCGCGATCAGCACCAGCTCGGCACGTACCGGCTGGCCCGCCTCCGCCTCCATCCGGCCGACCATCCAGGCGTAGAGGAGGGCCTGGCGCTGGTACATCTCGCGCACCGCCGGGGCGAGCGAGCCGCCCCGCCGCACCGACTTGATCTCCTCGACGACCAGCCCGCCGTCCGGGGCGCGCCGCAGGCCGTCGATGCGCCCCTGCACGGTCACCGTCCAGCCGCGGTGCTCGAAGCTGTGGACGATGTGCACCTCGCGCCGGTAGGTGGGGTCCTCCGCCAGCGCCTGCTCCTGATAGCGGCTGTGGATCGCCTGCCCCAGCCAGAGGCGCTCGTAGCCGCCGCGGTTGGCGAACCCGAGGTTGCGCAGGAGACCGCCGTCCAGGAGGTCCGCCACCGCGAGGTCGAGCGTCATCCGCTCGGGATCGAAGCGCGGCGCCATGCCGGAAGTATAAGGCGATCCTCCCGGCGGATTTGCGCCCGCCGGGAGGAGAGGTCAGCGCGTGGGGTCGGGACGGCCGCCGGCGCGGGCGTCGATGCGGTCCCAGGCGTCGCGGACGGCGTCCCGGGCCTCGCGCCAGCGTAGCTTGGTCTCTCCCCGGACCCGTTCCCAGCCGCGTTCGAGGTCGACCTCGGCATGCTGGAAGGGGCGGCCGGGATGCTGGACGCGCGTCTCCCAGCCGTACTTGTAGGCGGGACGCAGCTCGTCGTAGGTGCGGCCGCTGGCGTACGGCCGTTGCGCGTGGTTCTCGCGCCAGAAGGCGTCCTCGACCGTCGGGTTGACGGCCTCGGCGATGCCCTTGCCGGCAAAGCCGCCGGCGATGCCGCCGACCGCCGCGCCGACCATGGCCCCGGCCGGCCCGCCCACCGCGGCGCCGATGGCGGCCCCGGTGGCAGCACCGCCGGCGGCGCCGACGCCGGTGCCGAGGGGATGGGTGGCAGGCTCGACGGCCTGCGGATCGCGCTGAGGATCCACCTCGGGCTCGGCTTCGAGGGTGGCGGTACCGGAGCGGTGAGTTGCGTTCCTGTCGTCGTCTCTCATGTGGGTCTCCTCAAAGATGGTTGGACGCGCCTCTCAAATGGAAGCATCTGTATTCGGTGCAACATCGAAGCCAGCGAGATCCCTTGCCTTCCCCTCGCCCCTCGGATACGGTGGGGGCCTCACGATGCGCAACGTCGACGGCAGTCCGGGCCCGGTGATCGAGTTCCCGCGTCTCCCCGGCCTGGAGAGGCTCTCCCGGCTGCGGGGGCCGCTCCTGCCGCGCATCCTATTGGGGATCCTCCTCCTCTTCCTCCTCGCCTCCTGCTACTTCCAGGTCGACCCCTTCGAGCGCGGCGTCGTCCTGCGCTTCGGCCGCCACGTGCGCACGGTAGGGGAGGGGCCGCACTTCAAGCTGCCGCTCGTCGAGAGCGTCTACAAGGTGGCGACCGAGCGCCAGTTCAAGGAGGAGTTCGGCTTCCGCACCATCGAGCCGGGCAAGGTGACGACCTACGCCAAGCAGGGCTTCGAGAACGAGTCGCTGATGCTGACCGGCGACCTCAACATCGCCGACGTCGAGTTCGTCGTCCAGTACCGCATCGAGGACCCCTACCGCTGGCTCTTCGTCCTCCAGGACCCCAAGGACACCATCCGCGCGGTGGCCGAGGCGGAGATGCGCGGGGTGGTGGGCGACCAGGGCTTCGACGAGGTGATCAAGACCCGGCGGCGGGAGATCGAGGACCTCGTGCGGCAGCGCATGAACGACATCCTCCACCAGTATGGCGCCGGGGTGTCGATCAAGCTCGTGCAGCTCCAGGACGTCCATCCGCCGGAGCCCGTCAAGGACTCCTTCGAGGAGGTCAACCGCGCCCTCCAGGAGATGGAGCGCTCGATCAACGAGGCCCTCCAGGAGCGCAACAAGATCCTCTTCCGGGTGGAGGGCGAGGCCAAGCAGCGGATCTCCTCGGCCGAGGGCACGAAGACCGAGCGCATCAACCGCGCCCAGGGCGACGCCAAGCGCTTCAGCCTGCTCCTGGCCGAGTACAAGAAGGCGCCGGTCGTCACCCGCGAGCGTCTCTACCTGGAGGCGATGCAGCAGGCGCTGCCGGGGGCCGGCCGCCTCTTCGTCGTCGACGGCGGCTTGAAGGGCCTGCTGCCGGTCTTCACCGGCACCGGTCTCGAGAGCCCGCTGCCCAAGAAGCCGGGGGAGAACCCGTGAGCCGCTGGGGAACGCTGGTGGTGACGGTCGTCGTCGTCCTCCTCCTCGCCGGCTCGACCTTCGTCGTCAGCGAGGGTGAGTCGGCCCTCGTCATCCGTCTCGGCGAGGCGATCCGCAAGCCGATCGTCCGGCCCGGCCTCTACTGGAAGCTCCCGCTTCTCGACGACGTCATCCGCTTCGACGCCCGCATCATCTCCTGGGACGGCGAGCCGGAGCGCATCCCGGTCAAGGACTCGAAGTTCATCTTCGTCGACACCTTCGCGCGCTGGCGGATCACCAACCCGCTGCGCTTCTACAACGCGGTCAAGGACGAGAAAGGGGCCCAGGGGCGGCTCGACGACATCCTCGACGGCTCGGTGCGCGACGTCGTCTCCACCCACTACCTCCTGGAGCTGGTGCGCACCACCAGCCGCCCGCTGGCCCGCCCCCAGCAGCAGGAGGAGGGGCAGGACAAGGCCATCCAGCAGGCCCTGAACGTCGACGGCGCGACCGGCGGGAGCGGGCTCATCGGCGACCAGAAGGCGACCGCCGGCGAGTCGAACATGGGCGGCGACCAGCAGGTGGGCGGCAAACGCCTGGAGGTGCGGCAGGCCATCTTCGACATCTGCGCCCGGAAGCTCAAGGAGCTGAACCTGGGGATCGAGCTCCTCGACCTCCGCATCAAGCGCATCGAGTACACCGAGCAGGTGCGCGACCAGGTCTACCGGCGGATGGTCTCCGAGCAGTCGCGGATCGCCGAGCGCTACCGCGCGCAGGGCCAGGGCAAGAAGGCGGAGATCGCCGGCCTCACCTCGCAGGAGCAGCGGCGGATCGAGTCGCAGTCCTACCGCACGGCGCAGGAGATCCTCGGGCAGGCGGAGGCGGAGTCGACCCGCGTCTATGCCGAGGCCTACAACCAGGACGCCGACTTCTACCGCTTCCTGAAGACCCTGGAGACCTACAAGACCATCCTGAAGCCGGACGGCGGGCTCATCCTGTCGACCGACAGCGAGCTCTTGCACTACCTCAAGACCCCGCACTGACGACGATGCCCGGGCCGCGCCACCGCCGTCAGGCGGCCGTCGGCAAGACCGCCCTCGCCTGCGCGCTCGCCGCCCTGGCGGGGACCGCCGCGGGCTGCCGGGGCGTGCATGCGGGCGCCGCGGATGACCGGTCGCGCGTCCACGTGGGCATCGTCTTCGACACCGCCGGCAAGGACGACCGCTCGTTCAACACCGCAGCCTGGCAGGGGGTGAAGCGGGCCGAGCGGGAGCTGCCCATCGTCCTCCGCGACGCCGAGCCGGGCGATCCCGCGTCGCTCGAGCCGGCGACGCGCGCCTTCGCCGAGCGCGGCTACGACCTCGTCATCGGCATCGGCTTCGCGCAGGCGCCGATCATGGCGGAGGTGGCGAGCGACTATCCCAAGACCGACTTCGCCATCGTCGACGGCGTCGCCGAGCGCCCGAACGTCGCCTCGCTGGTGTTCAAGGAGCACGAGGGGGCCTACCTCGTCGGCATGATCGCCGCCGAGACCTCGAAGACGGGAGTCCTCGGCTTCGTCGGCGGCATGGACATCCCGCTCATCCACAAGTTCGCCGTCGGCTACGCGGAGGGGGCGCGCGCCGTCCGCCCGCGCATCCAGGTGATCGAGAACTACGTGGGGGTGACCGAGGGGGCGTGGAACAACCCCGGCAAGGGCAAGGAGCTTGCCGTCGCCCAGATCGGCAAGGGCGCCGACGTCATCTTCGCCGCCGCCGGCAACTCGGGCCTCGGCGCCTTCGACGCCGCCGAGCAGCACGGCGTCTACGTCATCGGCGTCGACTCGAACCAGAACTGGATCAAGCCCGGCCACGTCTTGACCAGCATGGTCAAGCGCGTCGACAACGCCGTCTACCAGATCGTCAGAGACCGGGTGGAGGGCCGCTTCCGCGGCGGCATCCACGTCTACGGCCTCGAGAACGACGGCGTCGGTTACGCCATGGACCGCTACAACGAGCAGCTCATCCCCCCGCGGGTCCTGCGCGAGGTCGAGGCGGCCCGCCAGAAGATCATCCGCGGCGAGATCAGGGTGACGGACGCCATGGCGGCCAATCAGCACCAGAGCTCCCGCTGAAGAAGGGCCCGTCATCCCGAGAGCGTGTGAAGAGTTGCCGAGGCCAAGCCATTACCCCCGGACCGAAAGGCCCGTCCTCATGGATGTCATCCCGAGCGTGAGCGAGGGACCTGGGCGGTGGAGAGGCCTCCCAAACCTCTGGTAGCAAGGGTCTTCGTACCGCCCTTCCCCCAGGTCCCTCGCTCACGCTCGGGATGACAAACTTGGGGGGTCCTGCGAGCTGCGTGAGCTGTTGCGCGCTGCCACAGTGGGGGTCCTGCGAGCGTCTGCGAGCGGTCGCAGGGCTGCTAGAGTCGAGTCCTGATGCTCGAGCTTCGCGGCATCACCAAGCGGTTCGGCGAGGTGCTGGCGAACGACGGCGTCGACGTCCGCATCGAGCCGGGGACCGTCCACGCCCTCGTCGGCGAGAACGGCGCCGGCAAGTCGACCGCCATGCGGATCGCCTACGGCTTCTATACCGCCGACGCGGGCGAGGTGCGGGTGGACGGCGAGGCGCGGACGATCGCCCACCCGCGCGCGGCCATCGCCCTGGGAATCGGCATGGTGCACCAACAGCTCATGCTGATCAACGCCATGACGGTGGCCGAGAACGTCGTCCTCGGCGACGAGCCGGGCTCCCCCTGGGCGCTCGACCTGGCCGGCGCCGCCGCCCGCATCCGCGCGCTGTCCGCAGAGCTCGGGCTGGCCGTCGATCCGCGCGCCCGCGTCGAGAGCCTGTCGATCGGCGAGCGGCAAAGGGTCGAGCTGGTGAAGGCGCTCTACCGCGGCTCGCGGC
>DATNKQ010000233.1:0-7644 GCA_035603315.1 Thermoanaerobaculia bacterium | reverse complement strand
CGGCGATCTCCCGCCGGCGGCCCAGCGCCACCGCCATCCCCGCCGCCACCCCCAGGGCCGTCAGGCCGAGGAGCCACCAGAGGTCCCGGCTCCGCCGCCGCCGGGCCCGGCGCATCTCCCATGGCCGCTTCATGACGCGATCCTAACAGCCCGCGCGCAACCCGCGGGGTATTCTTCCGTATCTCGCCCCGGCGCCACCCCGATCGCGCATGGCCTTGCCATGCCCACCTTGCCACGGAACGACTGGAGATCCCATGCCCCGGAAAGCCCCGCTCGCCGTCCTCCTCACCCTCCTCGCCGTCCTTCTGACCCTTCCCATCCACGCGGCGCAGAAGGGCTTCGACCCCGACCTCCTGGCGGGGATGCGGGCGCGCTCGATCGGCCCGGCCGGCATGAGCGGGCGGGTGACGGCCATCGAAGGGGTGGAGTCTTCGCCGGAGACCGTCTACGTGGGGGCCGCCTCCGGCGGGGTCTGGAAGTCGGCCAACGACGGCCTCACCTGGCAGCCGATCTTCGACGACCAGCCGGTCGCCTCGATCGGGGCGGTGGCCGTCTTCCAGGCCAACCCCGACGTCGTCTGGGTGGGGACCGGCGAGGGGAACACCCGCAACAGCGCCTCGGTCGGCAACGGCGTCTATCGCTCGCTCGACGGCGGCAAGACCTGGGTCCATCTCGGCCTCGACGCCACCGAGCGCATCGCCCGCATCGTCCTCCACCCGCACAACCCCGACGTCGCCTGGGTGGCCGCCCTCGGCCGCGAGTGGGGGGAGAACCCGGAGCGCGGGATCTTCAAGACCGAGGACGGGGGGAAGTCTTGGAAGAAGGTCCTCTACGTCGACGAGAAGACGGGTGGCGCCGAGCTCCGCATCGACCCGGCGAACCCGCAGAAGCTCTACGCGGCGATGTGGCAGTACCGGCGCTGGCCCTGGCTCTTCAAGTCCGGCGGCCCGGGCTCCGGGCTCTACGTCACCCACGACGGCGGCGGCAGCTGGAAGAAGCTCACAGAGGAGGACGGGCTGCCCAAGGGCGACCTGGGGCGGATCAAGATCGGCGTCTCGCGCTCCAACCCCGAGGTGGTCTACGCCAACGTCGAGGCTGAGGCGAGCGCCCTCCTGCGCTCGGAGGACGGCGGCAAGAGCTGGAAGACGGTCAATAAGGCGCCCAACGTCCACCCGCGGCCCTTCTACTTCGCCGCGCTCGAGGTCGACCCGCGGTGGCCGAACCGCATCTACAGCCTTGACTTCGAGGTGCGGGTGTCGAACGACTCTGGCAAGAGCTTCGAGACGCTGCCCCAGGGCGGCGCCATCCACGGCGACTACCACGCCATGTGGATCGACCCCGGCGACCCCCGCCACCTCTTCGTCGGCGACGACGGCGGCGTGGCGGTGAGCCGCGACCGCGGGCAGACGGCGGCCTTCGTCGCCAATCTGCCGCTCGCCCAGTTCTACCACGTGGCGGTGGACAACGAGGTCCCCTACAACGTCTACGGCGGCCTGCAGGACAACGGCTCCTGGCGCGGACCGAGCACGGCGTGGGAGCTCGGCGGCATCAAGAGCTACGCCTGGACGGTGGTGGGTGACGGCGACGGCTTCGACACCCAGCCCGATCCCGCGGACGCTTCGCAGGGGTATGCGATGTCGCAGTCGGGCTACCTCGTCCACTGGGACCTGAAAACCGGGGAGATCGCCGACATCCGGCCCGCCACTCCGGACGGGGTGAGGCTGCGCTACAACTGGAACGCCGGCCTGGCCCTCGATCCCTTCGCGCCGAAGACGCTCTACTACGGCAGCCAGCTCCTGAGCAAGTCGACGGACGCCGGCAAGAGCTGGACCGTCATCAGCCCCGATTTGACGACCAACAATCCGGACTGGCAGAAGGCGGGCGCGAGCGGCGGCCTGACGCCGGACGCGAGCGGCGCCGAAGGCTACACGACGATCATCGCCGTCTCCGCCAGCCCGCTCGCCCGCGGCCTCCTCTGGGTGGGCACCGACGACGGCCGGGTGCAGGTGACAAGGGACGGCGGCAAGAGCTGGACGAGCGTCGAGGGGAACATCCACGGGGTGCCGAAGAACACCTGGGTGCCGCACATCCGGCCCTCGAGGTTCGACCCCGCCTCCGCCTTCGTCGTCTTCGACGACCACCGGCGCTCCAACTGGACGCCTTACGTCTACCGTACCGACGACTACGGCAAGAGCTGGGAGAGCCTGGCCACCTCCGAGCTCCGCGGCTACGCCCTGGCGATCGAGCAGGACCCGGTCGACAAGGACCTCCTCTTCCTGGGCACCGAGTTCGGGCTCTGGGTCTCCCAGGACGGCGGCGGCCACTGGCTGCGGTGGAAGCACGGCCTGCCCACCGCCGCGGTCATGGACCTCGCCATCCAGCCGCACGAGGAGGACCTGGTGATCGCCACCCACGGCCGCGCCCTCTACGTCCTCGACGACCTCCGGCCGCTGCGCACGGTCTCCGCGGCGACCCTGGCCGAGCCGCTCCATCTGTACGACGTCGCCGACGCCCTGCAGCACCGGCTGCGTCCGCCGGCGGCCGGCTTCGGCCCCGGCGCCGGCGAGTTCCGGGGTGAGAACCGCCCCTACGGCGCCATCCTCACCTTCTCGGCGAACCTGCCGGGGCTGTCGCTCCCCGACCCCGAGAAGGAGCGCGACCGCAAGGAGCGCGAGCGGGCGGCGGCGCGCCAGGCGGCTGAGGAGAAGGCAGCGGGACCCGAGGCCCGGGCGCCGGAGGGAGGCGCCAAGCAGGCGCCGAAGGAGGAGGTCCAGAAGGAGGAGCCCGCGAAGCCAGAGGCAAGGAAGGAAGAGACGGCGGAGAAGAAGGAGCCGCCCACGAAGGCGGAGATCCGCATTGCCGATGCCTCCGGCAAGGTGATCCGCACCTTCAAGGCGCCCGTCAAGCTGGGGATGAACCGCGCAGTCTGGGGCCTCGAGCGCGACCCCGACCGCCAGACGCCTCCCGGCGCCGGCGGGGAGCCGGACGAAGACCCCCACGGCCCGCAGGTCCCGCCGGGGGTCTACGGAGTCTCCATCAAGATCGGCGACCACGAGGTGAAGGGGACCGTCCGCGTCCTCCCCGATCCGCGGTCGAAGAACAGCGATGCCGACTGGCAGGCGCGCTGGGCGGCGCTGACAAAGGCGGGCGAGCTCCAGGACCTGGCGGTCGAGGCCGTCGACCGCATCGCCAGGACCCGCGCCGACGTCGAGGCGGTGGCCGCCAAGGCGAGGCAGGCGGCGGAGAGCGAGCGCCGCCTGAAGGGGATCAAGGACGAGCCCAGCGAGCCGCCGGCCCTCGTCAAGGCCGGCGACAAGCTCAAGAAGGGGTTGGCCGAGCTCGAGAAGCGGCTATGGAACCCGCCCGACACCAAGGGTCTCCTGGACGACGCGACGACCGTGCTCACCCTGATCGGGAACGCCCAGGGCGGCATCGCCTCGGCCTGGGAGGCGCCTTCGCCCACGCACCTCGATTACCTGCGCCAGGCCGGCGACGAGCTCAAGAAGTTCCTCGCCGACTTCAACCGCTTCTTCGCCCAGGACGTCGCCGCTTTCAAGAAGCAGGCTGCCGAGGCCGGGATCGAGCTGCTGCCGGCGCTGCCGGCCCTGGAGGAGAAGAGGTGAGGCCGTAGTACACTCGCCGGCACTGACGGACTGCCGGGGCGCGGAGCTTAGAGCGGCTGCTTGGATGGGAAGAGACGCATCCTCTGTCGGTGCGGGAAGCGGCGCGCGGCGCTGTCCCGCTTGGCGTCGCCAGGCGGCACTACTAGGGGAGCCGCTTGGCCTCAATCGTTCGCCGTTCAGAGGAGTCCTGCATGAGCACGTCCAAAGATCTCGCCGTCCAACCGCTGGAAGCCGAAGCTCCGCCTCTGGGCCTCTCCCGCCGCAAGTTCCTGGGCGGCGTCGGCGGCGTCGCCGCCACCGCCGCCGCCATGGCGACGGGAGCCTTGGGGCTCGAGCCGCTGGTCAAGGGGGGCAGCGCGGCCCAGGCCGACATCGGGCCGCAATCCGGCAAGAGCCGGCGCGACGCCTGTGCGCAGTACCGCCGGGACCAGGCCGACTTCGGGGCCCACCAGACGGTCCCCGGCCATCCCGACAACGGCGACGACGCGCGCTACGCCAACCGCATCGGCAGCTATTCGAAGGCGCTGCCGCACAACTCGTTCGGCGAGGTGGAAGCGGCAGCCTACGGCACTCTCCTCCACGCCCTGACGAGCGGCAAGCCGGAGGACTTCGACGCCATCGACATGGGCGGCGCGAACAAGCTGACCAATCCGCAGTCCGGCCTCGCCTTCGACCTCGAGGGGGCGGACTCCCACCAGCTCGTCGAGCCGGCGGCGCCGGCCCTGGCGAGCGCCGAGGAGGCGGGCGAAGCGGCCGAGGCCTACTGGATGGCTCTCCTCCGCGACGTCAACTTCAACGACTACTTGAGCCATCCCCTCGCCTTCGCAGCCGCCGCCGACCTCGACAAGCTCTCCGACTTCCGCGGCCCCAAGCGGCACGGCCACGTCACCCGGACGACGCTCTTCCGCGACGTCTTCCCGGGCTGCAACGACGGCCCCTACATGTCGCAGTTCATGGTCCTGCCGACGCCGTTCGGCTCCGAGTACGTGGTGCGCCAGTCGCGGGTCTCGGTGCCCGGCGACGACCACATGACCGGCTTCCTCGCCTGGCTGAACGTCCAGAACGGCGGCGCCAAGGACGGCGCCAACGTCTTCGACCCGCAGCGGCGCTACATGCGCAACGGCCGCGACCTCGCCTCCTGGGTGCACGTCGACGTCCTCTTCCAGGCCTACTTCAACGCCTGCCTCATCCTCATCACGCCGCCCGACTCCTCGGACATCGGCGGCGGCATCGGCTGCCCCCTGAATCCGGGCAACCCCTATCTCGGCAACCGCACGCAGATCGGCTTCGGCACCTTCGGGGCGCCGGGCATCAAGGCGCTGATGTGCGAGGTGGCGAGCCGTGCGCTCAAGGCGCAGTGGTTCCAGAAGTGGTTCGTCCACCGGCGGCTGCGGCCGGAGGCGTTCGGCGGCGTGCTCCACGTGCAGAAGACCTTCGGCCGCTACCCGGCGGGCACGCTCCACGCCGACATCCTCAACAACGAGGCGGTGGCGCAGGTCAAGGAGAAGACCGGCACCTACCTCCTGCCGCAGTGCTTCGCCGAGGGGAGCCCCACCCACCCCTCCTATGGTTCGGGGCACGCCACCGTGGCCGGCGCCTGCATCACGGTCCTGAAGGCCCTCTTCGACGAGAGCTTCCCCATCCCCCATCCGAAGGTGGTGACGAGCGACGGCTTGGCCTTGGAGGACTACAGCGGTCCGGCCCTGACGGTGGGCGGCGAGCTCAACAAGCTGGCGTCGAACATCGCCACCGGCAGGAACATCGCCGGCGTCCACTGGCGGACGGACGCGGTCAATGCCATCCGTCTCGGCGAGGCGGTGGCGATCAGCGTTCTGCGCGATCAGCGGGGGAGCTACAACGAGAGCTTCGAGGGTTATACCTTCACCAAGCTCGACGGCACCACGATCACCGTCTGAACGGGGAGCCTAGGCGCGGCTGGCTTCGAGCTGGGCCGGCTTCCGGCGCCGCCGCACGCGGCGGCGGGTGCGGCGGTCCTGGAGCAGGCGGTCGCGGGCCTGCTCGAACTCCAGAGTGTCCATCCGGGCGGCCTCGCGGCGGGCGATCTCCTGCTCCAGCTCGATCAGCCCGTACTCGGCGACCCGGCAGACGGCGCTGCCCCGCTTCCAGAAGAAGTGGACCCTCCGCGGCGCGTCGGGATCGGTCAGGGCGCTGCCGATGTGCCAGGCCAGGGTCTCGCTGCCTTGCGGGTTCCCCATGCTGCTCTCCTCCTGCTCGGAACGCGAAGCTCGCGCCTCGCGCGGATTGACGTCGCCTCTGGGAACATCGAGAAGAGACGGCACCGAGAGTCGGGTCATGGATCATCACCGGCCGTCTGACCTGCTCCTCTAAGCAAGATGCCTGCCAGCTGTCCGCGACGCCCGTAGGCTAGAATCGCCCGCCGATGAGCGCCGCCCGCCGCGCCGCCGCCCGCGACCCCGTCGGCTGGCTCGCCCTCTTCCTCTTCGCGAGCCTCGCCGTCTACTCCGTCTGGCCCTGGCTGCCGCTGCCGGCGCACGCCCGGCGGCCGCGGACGGTGGTCTTCTACGGCTTCAGCATCCTGGGCGAGGTGATGAACAAGGCGGTCCTCCCCGCCTTCGGCGAGGAGTGGCGGCGGGAGCACGGGGAGCGCGTCGAGTTCATCACCTCCTTCGCCGGCTCGGGCACCATCACCAACCAGCTCACCCTGGGGGTGCCGGGCCAGGTGGCCCTGCTGTCGCTGGAGCTCGACGCTACGCGCCTGGCGGCGGCGGGCGTGGTGGCCGAGGGTAGCTGGCGGCGCCTGCCGTTCGGCGGCGTCGTCAACCGCACCCCGTTCGTCATCCTCGTGCGGCCGGGAAACCCCAAGGGGATCCACGGCTTCGCCGACCTGACGCGGCCGGGGGTGCGGATCGTGCATCCGGACCCGCTGACCTCGGGCGGGGCCAACTGGGCCATCCTCGCGGAGTACGGCTCCGCAGCCCGCGAGCACCCTGAGGCAGCTGAGCAAGCGGCTGCGGCCGGCTACGAGCGGCTGCGCGGGGTGTGGGGGAACGTGGCCGTGCAGGCGGCGTCGGCGCAGGCGGCGCGCACGCAGTTCGACAACGGCTTCGGCGATGCCCTCATCACCTACGAGCAGGAGTACCTGCAGAGCCGCGCCAAGGGGTCCAGCAAGGTGGAGATCGTCTATCCTCCCAGCACGGTCATGAGCGAGCACACGCTGGTGGTCATCGAGCGCAACGTCAGGGCGGCCGACCGCCCGCTGATCCACGCCCTCGTCGCCTTCCTGTGGAGCGAGCGCGCCCAGCGGCTCTTCGTCGCCCGCGGCTTCCGCAGCGTCTACCCCCAGCTCGACGGCGACAATCCCCGCTTCGGCCGCATCGTCGACCCCTTCCGCGTCGCCGACTTCGGCGGCTGGGCGCGCGTCAAGCGCGACATCGTCGACGGCATCTGGAAGGCGCGGGTGCTCCCGGAGATCGGCCATGCCGCGCGCTGACCCCAACCGGCCGCGGGCGGCGCTGCCGGTGACGCTCCTCCTGCTCGTCCTCCTGCCGCTCCTCTTGATGCCGCTCGGCGCGGTCTTCGTCTTCGCCTTCCGCGGCGGCTCCGGCGGCTTCTTCTCCGCCCTGCGGGCGGAGGACGCGCAGTTCGCGCTGCGCTTCAGCCTGGTGATGGCGTTCTCGACCGCCGCCGTCAACGCCGTGCTCGGCACCTTCACCGCCTACGTGCTGTCGAAGCACCGCTTCCGTGGCAAGCGCCCGCTCGCCATCGTCGTCAACCTGCCGGTCGCCATCCCGACGGTCGTCGTGGGCACCTCGCTCCTCCTCCTGTGGGGGCCGATCGGCCTCTTCGGCCGGCTGCTCCAGCCGCTCGGCCTGCAGCCGATGTTCACTCCGGTGGGGGTGCTCCTGGCGCACCTCTTCGTCACCTTCCCCTACATGCTGGGAGCGGTCAAGCCGTTGATGGACGAGCTGGAGACGACCTACGAGGAGGCGGCCTACACCATGGGCGCCGGCCGCTGGCAGACCTTCCGCTACGTCATCCT
>DATNKQ010000627.1:0-7506 GCA_035603315.1 Thermoanaerobaculia bacterium | reverse complement strand
CGCCCGCCGCTGGCACGATCCGGCCTTCCCCGCCGCCTGGCCCCATTTCGGCACCGACGAGTACTGGGAGCGCGAGACCGACGACCTCGAAGAACAGCTCGCCATCGTGCGCGGCGAAGCGAAGGCCGCGGCGGGCGGCGGGGCGGAAGCGGACGACACCCCGGCGGACGACGAGGAGGTCCTCACCAACAAGGACTTCTTCTGGGACTGGGAGGGGTAACTGCAAGTCTGGACCGCGAAACCCTAAGTCTGTCATCCCGAGCGCGTGTGGATTTTTCTCGGACGTCGACCATCCGGCGCGATTCCCGCGCGAGAACTTAGGGACTGTCATCCCGAGCGTGAGCGAGGGACCCGGGGGAGGGGTGGCCTCCCATACGCTTGCTACGCACGGGATTCGCGCCACCCGCCCGCACAGGTCCCTCGCTCACGCTCGGGATGACAATCGGGAGGGCATGCCTTGCGGCTCGGGCCAAATTGACTGTCAACCCCGTGTGCTACCATCCGCGCCGCGTTCTGCGCGGAGGGTCGATGGAGATCTTCGAGAACATCCTGGAGACGATGGGGAACACGCCTCTCGTCAAGCTCGGCCGCTTCTCCCCCGAGGGGGCGACGCTCGCCGCCAAGGTCGAGTCGTTCAACCCCGGCGGCAGCGTCAAGGACCGCATCGGCGCCGCCATGATCGAGGCGGGCGAGAAGGCGGGGCTGCTCAAGCCCGGCGGCACCATCGTCGAGCCCACCTCCGGCAACACCGGGGTCGGCCTCGCCATGGTCGCCAACCTCCGCGGCTACAAGCTGATCTGCACCGCCCCCGACAAGATCCCCAAGGAGAAGGTCGCCCTCCTCGAGGCCTTCGGCGCGCAGGTGATGACCTGCCCCACCGACGTCCTAGCCAGCGACCCGCGCTCCTACTACAAGGTGGCCGAGCGCATCCGCGACGAGGAGGGAGCCTATCTCCCCTACCAGTATTACAACCCGGCGAACCCCGAGGCCCACTACCGCACCACCGGTCCCGAGATCTGGCGCCAGACGGCGGGGAAGATCACCCACTGGGTGGCCGGCGTCGGCACCGGCGGCACCATCAGCGGCGCCGCCCGCTACCTGAAAGAGAAGAACCCGGCAGTCCGGGTCATCGGCGTCGATCCCATCGGCAGCGTCTACGGGTACTACGAGCACCACGGGAAGCTCCCTCCCCCCGAGGAGATCCACCAGTACCTGATCGACGGCATCGGCGAGGACTTCATGCCGGGGACGGTCTGGTGGGACACCATCGACGACATCGTCAAGGTCGACGACAGGACGGCCTACCGGGCGACGATGGAGCTGGCGCGGAAGGAGTCCATCTTCACCGGCTCCTCCGGCGGCGCCGCCGCTGCGGGCGCCCGGCGGATTGCCCAGGCGCTCCCCAAGGACGCCCTCGTCGTCACCCTCTTCCCCGACTCCGGCGAGCGCTACCTCTCGAAGCTCAACCAGGCCTGGATGGGCGAGAAGGGCCTCCTCGACGAATAGAGCGAGAGCCTCGAATCCGGGCTAAAATAGGCCAGCCGTAAGAACTCCGACACGAGATCGCGAGAGGGCCGTACATGTCGAGCCGCAGGGTCGCCGTGGTGACCGGTGCAAACCGGGGGATCGGGCAGGAGATCTGCCGGCAGCTGGCGCGGAAGGGCGCTCAGGTGGTGCTGACGGCGCGCGACGAGGCCAAGGGGCAGGCCGCGCGCCAGGAGCTCGCTGCCGAGGGGCTCGACGTCCTCTTCCATCCGCTCGACGTCACCGCCGACGACAGCGTCGACCGCCTGGTGCGCTACTTGAAGGACGACATCCGCGGCGTCGACATCCTGGTCAACAACGCGGGAGTCTTCCTGGACCAGAAGCGAGGCGGCCTCGACGTGCCGATGCAGGCGGTGCGCGACACCCTGGAGACCAACCTCCTGGGCGCCTGGCACCTCTCGCAATGCCTGGTGCCGATCATGCGGTGGAAGACCTACGGCCGCATCGTCAACGTCTCGAGCGGCTTGGGCGCCATGTCCGAGATGGCGGGCGGCCTCGCCGCCTACCGCATCTCGAAGACCGCCCTGAACGCGCTGACCCGCATTCTCGCCGACGAGCTGCGCGACACCAACATCCTCGTCAACACCATGTGCCCAGGCTGGGTGAAGACGGAGATGGGAGGCCCGCGCGCCACCGTCCCCGTCGAGAAGGGCGCCGACACCGCAGTCTGGCTCGCCACCCTCCCCGACGGCGGCCCCACCGGCGGCTTCTTCCGCGACCGCCGCCTCATCCCCTGGTAGGGGCAGCCCTGCAGCCCTTCGGCGCGCCGCGCCGCGACCAAGCGCACGATGCGGCCCGCGCCACCGGCCCGGGATCGCTTCCCGAAAACCTTTTCGCACCGCTTTCGATCGCGCTGCTCGTCCTCGGCGCCGCCCTGCGCGCGTGGCAGTACGGGGCGGGCGCCTCGCAATGGCTCGACGAGCTGGCGCTGTCGCGCGGCATCCTCGGGCTTTCCTGGAAAGCCCTGCTGCGGGGGCCGCTGCCCTTCGCACAGGCGGCGCCGAAAGGGTTTCTGCTGCTCGAGAAGCTGGCGGCCGTGCTCTCGGGCGCGAGCGACTACGGGCTGCGCCTGCTGCCGCTCGCTAGCTCGCTCGTCGCCCTCGGGCTCTTCTACCACCTGGCGAAACGCGCGCTTGTTCATCCAGCGGCGGTCTGCTTCGCGCTTACCCTCTTCGCCCTGCAGCCGGAGCTGATCCGCTACGCCGCGCAGGTCAAGCCCTACGCCGTCGACCTGGCGGTGGCGCTGGCCCTGACGCTCCTTGCCGATTTCATTCTAAGCGTGCATCAAGAATTACCGAGACCAAGCCTTTACACCCGTTCCGAAAGGCACGTCCTCCCGCCGCTTGTCATCCCGAGCGTGAGCGAGGGACCTGGGGGAAGGGTGGCGCGAAACCCTCTGCCACCAGAGGTTTCGGAGGCCTCCCCCCGCCCAGGTCCCTCGCTCACGCTCGGGATGACAGAGCCTAGGTTTTCGCGCGGCAACGGCATCGGATGGTCTCTAAGCCCGAGCCGCGCCTTGCTTGTTGGGGTCGCCGGCACGGTCGCGGTCTTCCTCTCGCACGCCGCCGTGTTGGTGCTGGCAGGCCTGGCCGCCGCGCTCCTTCTCGGGTTCCTGCTAGCGGGCCGCCGCCGCGAGATCGCGAGGCTCGGCATCACGATCGGCTGTTGGGCCGTGAGCTGCGGCGCGGCGGTGTGGGTGGCGAGCCGGGAGATGACGCCGCGGATGCACGACATCCTGTGGCAGTACTGGATGCCGACCTTCGGACCACGGCCGCACACCGTCATAGGCGACGTCCGCTGGGCGATCTCGACTCTGGCGGGCGAGCTGGGCGACGCCGGCCTCGCGTATCCCTTCGCGCCTCTCTATCTTGGGCTGGCAGCCCTGGGGGCGATCGCGCACTGGCGCCGCAACCGCTCGCTGTCGCTTCTGCTCCTGGCGCCGATCGCAACGGCTCTCGCCGCGGCAGACCTCCACCTCTATCCGTTCGGCAGCCGGGTGGTGCTCTTCGTAGTTCCGGCCCTGATGCTCGCCGTCGCCGCCGGAGTCGAAACCTTGGCGGCGACTCTCCTCAAGCTCGCCCGCCGGCAGCTCCCGAAGGCCGGCGCCGCGCTCCTCTATCTCGTCGCGCTCGTACCCGCGCTCCTCGCCTTCCGAGCCGACCCGCCGGTCTACCGCATCGAAGAGACGAAGCCGCTCCTGCAGGCCGTAGCGGAGCGTCGCCAACCCGGAGACGCGATCTACGTCTACTACGGCGCCGGCCACGCGCTCCGCTTCTACGGCCCCCGCTACGGCTTCCAGCCGGGAGACTACGAGCTGGGCGGCTGCCATCGCGGCGACGCCAGGAAGTACCTCGTGGAGGTCGACGGTTTCCGTGGCCGTCCCCGCCTCTGGGTCCTGATCGCCCACGCGCAGCCCCGCCTCGGCGAAGACCAGCTCCTCCTCGCCTACCTCGACCGCCTAGGAACCCGCCGTCTGGCGCTGCGAGCCCTCCCGCACGTCCGAGGAGGCGGCCTCCCGGCCGAGGCCTTCCTCTACGACCTCACGGATGCGAAGCGCTCCACCGCCTCCGCCGCAACCTTCCCCATCCCGCCGGCCCCGAGCGGGCTCGATCCGCGCCTGGCTTGCGCCGGGGCGGCGAATCCGGTGCCTGCAACGCCTTGAGGATGGCGGATCGATAGGGGACTTCAGCCGATGCAGAAAATCACCCTCGTCCCGCCGCCAGGATACGATTCCCGGATCGCCCCAGTCGTCGGCACCACAGCCGCCGAGCTCGACCTCCTGCTCGCCTCGCTCGCCAAGCGTGTGAAGGACGCGCCTGTCGAGCTGCTGGAATGGCAGCTTCAACCGGGGGTGAATACGATCGGTATGCTCCTGGCGCACATTGCCATTGTCGAAGTCTATTGGGTTGAGGTGGCGGAGCGAGGCCTCACCTCGCTCGAGGAAGTGGACCGCGTCGTCCAGGCGATCCTCGGGATCCGGATGGACGACGACGGGCTGCCCTTGCCCGCAGACGGCGTCCACCCCCGTGTCCTGGCCGGGAAGACCGCGACGGACTACCTGGGGATGCTGCAGCAGGCGCGATCCGCAACCCACCGCACGCTGCTCGGTTGGAAAGACAGCGACCTTGAAGAGACTCGGCAGGTGGAAGGCCAGGAGGTCTCGCGTGCTTGGGTGCTCTACCACCTGGTCGAGCACTTCGCGCATCATCGCGGGCAGATCGCCCTGCTCGTCAGCCTCCACCGGCGGTTTCAGAGCGCCTGAGGCATCTGGGTTTCTTCCGCCGAGCCTCCCTGCGTCCAGGTCGTCAAGAGAGACACGAGGAAGAAAATCGCGATCGACAGATTGATGGCGCCTCCCACGACGACGGAACCAAAGCGCGCCGGGAGCTTCGCTGCAAGCGGCAAGATCAGGATGAGCACCGTAGGATTCGCGAGGACCGTCCAACGCGGATACCAGGTCTTCCCCCAGAGCACGAGCACGGCCAGGATCACCGCTCCGAGGTAGCCGGGGACGGGACTCAGGTTGTACGGGATCGTCCAATAGGACTTGGTCGCGGCCAGCAGATCCGAACAGGGAGCGCCCTCGCCATAGCAGTCCATGATCGCGAGGCCCTTTGCCGTCCACAGCGTATGGCCCGCGCTCCCGACGACCATCAGCGCGGCAAAGCCGAAAAGCATCACCCACCCCGCCCACACGGCTTGCGGCCGGACGTTTCGATACACGTGCCACAAGCCGGCGATGCAAAGGCAGGCCGCCAACGGCCCGACCAGGCCGCCTCCGAATAATAGGCGCTCTGTCGACGCCTGTCGCACGGTCGCCAGCATCTCTCCGCTGAAGTCCGCGCCCGGTCCGGAGTATCCATAGAACAGCATGTCGCCGGCAAAGAACAGCAGAGAGCCAGCGAGGCCGGCCAACCCCGCGAGTCGCCGCGGTAGTGCGGATGCTCTGAAAGACGGTTCACTCGAAACAGGCATGTAGTTTGACCCTCCGCAGAACTTCGCAGCCATCGCCTTCACATTCCAGGGCCCGGAACTCAAAAAGCTGAAGAACTGGCGCGAGGTGCCACCATCTCGCCCCCGGCGGAAGAATGGGCTGGCTTCCATTCTAGTCGGCAGTTTATCGATCTGCCCCCAGCTTACCTGAGCTAAGCTAGACCTCAGGTCCAGCAATGTCTTCCTTACCACATAGCACTCGGCTTCACCAGCGGTAAGAGCAAAGTCCGCTGCAAGCCGTTGTCAGCCGTTCATTCCTACACAAACACAATCGATGTAATATCTTCAACTAATGCGGAAACCTTCTTTGCTCCCGGTCGGTACCTTCCGGGGTGACCACAGCGATTGCGGAGATTGAGGGCCTCGGTCAGCGTGTCCTTTTGGTTCTTGTCCAGCAGGCCCAAGTCTTTAGCTGCTAGAAGCGCCGTGGCATCCTTAATGTGAGCAAAGTCATCGATGCTCTTCACAGGTCGCGCCTTTGGGTCGTGTCTCTGTACAGCAACGGTAACCGCGTTGCAGCCTTTGGACATTACACCTGCGTGAATGGCCCGAATCCCGGCGGCCCAGACGAAGACAACGCACGCCCTTAGAGCACCGACCTGCAAACATTTGAGAGATTCTTCGATATAGTCGCGAACATCATCGTCCGAGACTTCCGCGACGAGATTCTGGAGAGTGCCGACATCATGCTCCACTTCGACGTCCGCTCTAGGCAGGCCGAGAAGCTTTCGAAAATGCTCTCGACCAGAATCCGTAAGATTCCAGAGACGCTTCTTCCCTTGCAGCCCGCTGGTATCTACCAGTGGCCCGCTCTTGCTCAACACGTCCGCTATGTTGACCTTCGCCCATCCTCTTGCGCGCGCACTCTTTAATCCCTGCCGAATCTCTTCAACCGCGAGAGCGGTCTTCTGCTCGTAACGCTCGCGATAATACAGGACCGCCAAAACTCGATCTTGATGTGTTGTCTTGGACAATGGCGCGACGAACTCGACGAGAGTCACTCCGTTCCTCCCGTCCGCTTTTGCGTGCCTTTCTTCACGGAGTACGTCGTCTTCAAATGGGCCTGACCGTGAACCGTACGTTTGAACTTACCTTTTCCCGCCCGCGCGAAGAGTTTCTTCCCATTTTCCATAGCTTGAAGAAACGTCATATCGACTCTGTCCGGAATCGTGAGGCCAACGTCGTTCGCTTCCTGTCGCACTTCGTCCAACGAGAACGACTCGCCGCCGTATGTACGGTAGAAGTAGGCGGCGATGAGTTTGGCGTTGTCTGCTGGCTTGTCGTGATCGAAAGCCTTGAAGAAGGTCTCTTCCGAGTCATCCGGCACCTCATCTTTGACCTTGGCCGATGTCTTCTTGGCCGTGGGGCCTGAGGAGTGCTCGGTATCTTCTCCCTCCAAGGCCCTCACGATAGCAAAGGCCTTCGCGCCGCCCTTCCCGCAGGTCCCTCGCTCTCGCTCGGGATGACAATCGGAGGACGTGCCTTCGGGCCTGGGGGTAATGGCTGGTCTCGGCAATTCCTACAACGTTCTCACTGTGCCAGAATGGCCGGCGACCGCGGACAATCGTCCCCTAACGAGGACGAAAAACGGCCGCCCGACGACGTGGATTGAATCCAATTGAAATGGACTGACTCCAATCGACTTGGATTGACTCCCAGCGACGTGGATTCAATCCAATCGAACGGGACTCAATCCACGTGACGGGGAGTCAGTCCGATCGAAGTGGAGCGACTCCAATCGAACGGGACGGACTCCCGTTCAAGTGGACCGACTCCCATCGACGCGGACTCGATCCACCTCGACGGGATTCGATCCCCGCCGCCTGGTGTACAAGTTCAGTGTTTCTCCGACAGCCGGCTCCTCCGGGTAGGTGTCTAGGCGGCGGCGGTTTGTGAGTCGTCCTCCACGGTTAAAACCCAGGTAAGAGAGGGCAGTTCGGTGCGGCCGAGGGCATCGCGCAGGGCCTG
>DATNKQ010000218.1:0-2229 GCA_035603315.1 Thermoanaerobaculia bacterium | reverse complement strand
ACCGGCAGGGTGCGGTAGAGGGGGGCCACCAGGAGGGGTCCGAGATGGGCGCGCAGGCGCGCGATCGCTTGGCGCAGGGTGTCTTCGACCGGGCCCAGATTGCCGCCCAGCGAAAGGGCGACTGGGACTGTGTGGACGACGCCCTCAGTCGTCGTCGTCGACGTCCTCCTCTTCCACCTCCTCGACCTCGGCCTCCAGCTCGACCTCGGCGATCTCGCCCTCGGGGAGCTCCTCGATGGGCACTTCCTCCTCCACCTCGATCGGCTTGACGACCTCGGGAGCCTTGCGCTTGCGGCGCGCGGCCGAGCTGACGGCGGGCGTCTCCGCGCGGTCGGAGTCCTTCTGATTGGAGCCGCACTTCGGGCAGATCGCTTCGTGCTTGCCGAGGTCGTAGAACCTCGTGCCGCAGCTAAAACATTCGAACTTGTTTCCCAGATTGAGCTCGGGCATCGGCTTGGCGACTCCTGCGGTCCGGGGACCGGATTTGAGGGCGCGAAGCTAGCATCCACCCGGAGGGCTGTCAACCGCGGTTGAGCGACCGCGCGCATGCCGCCGCCCGCCGCTCCGTAGGCCCCGCACTTGCAAGGGAAGGGGGGCGGGGATAGCATTTCGTCCCCTATGCCGCGAGCCGCCATGAAGCGCCTGACATTTGTCCTCTGTGCCGTCCTCTTGCTGGCCGTCGCGCCCGCCCCGCTCGCCCCCCCCGCAATGGCCGCGGCGCCGGTGCGGGCCATGCGGGAGCCTTCGCTCCCCGATCCACGCACCGCCCCGAGCCCCCAGCGCCTGCAGGCCCTCATCGCTCGCGTCAAGCTCGAGCAGCAGCACCTCCACACCCTCCAGGCCCGCTTCGTCCAGCACCGGGAGAGCTCGCTGCTGGTGAGCCCCGAGGAATCGAACGGCGAGTTCTCCTACGCCGCCCCCGATCGCGTGCGCTGGGAGTACCTGAAGCCCAATCCCATCTCGGTAGTCATCGACCACGGCGAGATGATCACCTGGTACCGCGACCTCGGACGGGCCGAGAGGGTGAAGATCGGCCGCTACTCGAACCAGATCTTCAAGTACCTGGGGGCGAGCGGCTCGATGCAGACGCTCCTCGACTATTTCAACGTCGCCCTGCACGTGCCGGACGACCGCGCCGAGCCCTATCGCCTCGACCTCGTCCCCCGCTACTCACGGATCGCCAAGCACCTGAAGTCGATGAACCTGTGGATCGACCCGCTGCGCTACTTCCCCACCCGCCTGCGCTACGTCGAGGGGGACGGCGACGTCACCGAGTACGAGTTCAAGGACGTCAAAGTCAACCCGCCGATCCCCGGCGACCGCTTCGTGCTCAAGCTCCCCGACGGGGTCGAGACGCGGGTCATCGACCTCGATCCCAAGACCCGGTCGAAGGCCAACCCGGGCCGCTAGCTGCGCACCGCAACCGCTGATCGGGCTGTTGTCTTGCTGGTGTAGGGGAGGGGCTTGACCCCTCCCGGGCGGGGGCAAGCCCCGCCCCTACACAAGAAACAGTAGCGGACGCCGCATTGTAAAAGAACTCTCCATGCCTCTGCGCTTCGACATCCTCGCCACCGACGGCGAAGCCCGCCGCGGGCGGCTGACGACGGCGCATGGCGTCGTCGAGACTCCGGCGTTCATGCCGGTGGGCACGCTCGGCGCCGTCAAGGGGCTGTCGCCCCAGGCGCTCGCCGAGACGGGGGCGTCGATCTTCCTCGCCAACCTCTACCACCTGGCGCTGCGCCCCGGAATCGACGTCATCGCCGGCTTGGGCGGCCTGCACCCGTTCACCGGCTGGCCGGGTCCCATCCTCACCGACAGCGGCGGCTTCCAGGTCTGGAGCCTGGCGGCGTCGCGCGCCGTCGACGACGCCGGGGTGACCTTTCGCAGCCACCTCGACGGCTCGCCCCTGCGCTTCACCCCGGAGGGGGTGGTGGCGATGCAGGAGCGCCTGGGCGTCGACGTCGCCATGGTGCTCGACGAGTGCCCGCCCTGGCCGCTCCCGGAGGAGGCGGCGGCGGCGAGCTGGGAGCGGACGCTTGGGTGGGCGCGGCGGGCGCGCGCGGCCTCCCGCGGCGCGGGAGGGCTCTGGGGGATCGTCCAGGGGAGCGTCTACCGCGGCCTGCGGGAGCGGGCGGCCGCCGGCCTGGCGGCGCTGGGCTTCGACGGCCACGCCATCGGCGGCGTCTCGGTGGGGGAGCCCGCGGACCTGCGGCGGGCGGTGGTCGAGTG
>DATNKQ010000626.1:0-14853 GCA_035603315.1 Thermoanaerobaculia bacterium | reverse complement strand
AGGGCGCCTTCGGGATCGGCGGCGAGCCCCTCCGCCGTCGGCGACTCGCAGACGACCGGACCCTGGCGCACGAGATACCCCGCCGGCTGGCGTGTCAGGCGGACGGTCGCCGCCAGATCGATCGCCAGATTGACGGTCCGCGCGCCGGGGTGCAGCAGGCCCAGGGGCCAGATGTCGAGCGTGCCGCCGGCGAGGTCGACCCGGCACCAGGTCCGAGCGGTGGCCATGCGGGAGCCGGAAGAGCTGCCCCGCCTAACGGGCGATGGTCGAGGCGGGGGTCTCCGGCTGCGAGCGTCCGACGGCGAGACGGGTCTCGGGCAGCGGCTCCGGACCGAGAGACTTGGGCACCACGCCGTTCGCCAGGCAGGTCACGATCTCCGCGTGCCAGGTGTGGAACGAGGCGAGCTTGTAGTCGGGGATGGGCTCGTCGCGCACTCCCTTGAGGCTCAGGGGATCGATCCACTGATTGCGGAACTGCACGCGGTAGTCGAGATGGGGGCCGGTCGCCAGGCCGGTCGCGCCCGTGTAGGCGATGGTGTCGCCCTGGCGGACGTGGGCGCCGGGCCGGATGCCCGGGGCGAAGCGGGAGAGGTGGAGGTAGGCCGTCACGTACTGCTCGCCATGGCGGACCTTGACGACGTTGCCGCCGCCGCCGTCCCGGCCGGCGAAGGTCACCACGCCGTTGGCGGTGACCTGGACGGGCGTCCCCACGGGGGCGCCGTAGTCGACGCCGTAGTGCGGGCGGACGACGTTCAGGACGGGATGGAAGCGGTGCATGCTGAAGCTCGAGGTGATCCGCGAGTACCTGAGCGGCGAGCGCAGGAACATCTTCCGGAGCGGCCGGCCTTCGCCGTCGTAGTAGACGCCGCCGTCGCCCCAGCGGAACGCCTCGTGGCGCCTGCCGTCGGCGCCGTCATAGGCGAGCGCCAGGAGGTTGCCGATGGCATAGGGCTCGCCGTTCAACTTGACCTCTTCGAAGAGCACCTGAAAGTGGTCACCCCGGTGCAGGTCGCGGTGGAAGTCGAGGTCCCACTGCAGGACGTCCGCCATCCGGTAGGCCAGGCCCGCGGGGCCGCCCGCCTGCTGGATCGAAGCGTCGAGCGATCCCTGAAGCTCGCCGCGCAGGACGCGCACCTGCACGCTGCGCGCGAACGGCTGCCAGGTGGTCTGCCAGCGGTCGCCGTCGCGCCGCATGGCGATCCGGCCGTCGCCGTTGACGGTGAACTCGAGCGAGGCGAGGGTCGAGTCGGGGCCGAAGAAGGCCGAGTAGCGGTTGCCGGCCTTCAGGGCGCGCAGGTTGACGTGCTCGGCGAGAGCGTTCGTCGCCTGCCGCACCTCCGCTCCCTGGAGCCCCAGCTTGGCGAACACCTGCGCCGCCGTCTCGCCGCGCAACAGCGTGAACTCGAGGGGAATCCGCGCGCGGTCGAGAAGCGCGCTCGTCTCCGTCGGCAGCGTGCCGCGCAGGCTGAAGCGGGAGATCGGCGGGAGGGGGTACGGCGAGCGGTTGTAGGCTTCGAGACGGCGGGTGGTGAGGAGGATGCCGGCGGCCAGGATCAGGAGGCCCAAGGGGAGGAGGAGGCGCAGGAGGCGCGGACCGAGATGTACCCTTGGCTGCTGCATCCGGCAGACCTCCCCGGGGGCTGGTTCCCTGTTTACAGATCCGAATCGATTGACCGACGAATACTAGCCCACGGGAGATCGCAAGCGCAACCCACCTGCGCGGCTCTTGAGAAGAATCGCCGAGACCAGACATTACTTCTGGGGCGGAAAGGCACGTCCTCCCGATTGTCATCCCGAGCGTGAGCGAGGGACCTGGGGGAAGGGCGGCGCGAAGGCCTTTGCTTCCAGCGGTTTGAGAGGCCTCCCCCCGCCCAGGTCCCTCGCTCACGCTCGGGATGACATTGGGGGAGAACGGGCCTCGAACGCCCAGATACAAGCGCTGTCCGCGAGAGGAGCCTTAAATAAATCGATTTACTGCGTGGAGGCGATGACCCTGTCGGGGTCGTCCGGCAGCTTGCCGCGGAAGGCGACCTGGCCGTCTTTGAGGATCAGCAGGCCGGGAAGGGTCGCCACCGCATACTTCTTCGAGAAGGCGCCGTCGACGTCGAGGAAGACCGCGGCGCCCATGGTCTTGCCGACGAGGAAGGTCTCGATCGTCTGCCGGTCCTCCTGGAAGTTGACGGTGACGACGTGCGCCTTGCCGCCCCAGCGCTGGGCGATGGGGTTGACGCGGGCGACGATGTCCCGCGAGCGCGGCGACCAGGAGGCCCAGACGATGACGACGGTGGTGCCCCGCGCCAGGTCCCCCTCGGCGAGCTGCTCGCCGCGCAGGCCGTGGAGCGGGACGGACTGCGCGGCGGCGGGCGCGAAAGCGCCAACCATCAGGGAGAGGACCGCCGCCACGAGCGCCACGATCAGAGCGGTCGGAGTCAGCGACCTGCGTGCCGTGGACCTGCCGGGGATCTCAGCTCTCAAGGGGAAAAGTCCTAGTGCGGCCCGAGGCCGTGGCGGTGGGGAAGGCTGATGAGGATGCGGTGTCGGAGCCTCTCGGGGGCCGTACAGCGGAGGCACCGCTGCCGCACCACCAGGAGCAGCTTGCGGGTGTAGCTCATCTGCTGCGCGCAGTGGCCGCAGCGGGCGACATGGTCGCGAAACGGGGTCAGCAGCTCTTCGTTCATTTCGTTGTCGAAGAACAGGAAGATGACTTCGCCGACCTCTTTACAGTCCATCTCGCTTCCTCCGCGATCCCCTGCTCTTTCGCCGAATCGCCGAACGGGCGCAACCGCTGCTATCAACTCACCCGTACGAGGAGATATTCCGCTTCTGGGCGGCGCTACTTGGTGCCGACGTTGCGGCTGCGCATCTTGGCGGGCTCGCCGTCGCGCAGATAGCCGTGCTCATGCGCGAACTCGAGCATGGCCGCTTCGAGGAGCCGGCGGCCGCGGTAGAGGCGGCTCATCACGGTGCCGACGGGCACCTCCAGGATGTCCGCGATCTCCTTGTAGGAGAAACCTTCGAGGTCCGCGAGGATGACCACCATGCGGTAGTCGGGCGGCAGCTTGTCCAGGGCCCCCTGCACGTCCTCGTCGAGGACGTTCTCGAGGAACTCCTCCTCGGGGTTCTTGATCTGGCGGGCGGCCTCCTCGCTCACCTGGCTCTCGAACGACTCCTCGATGTCGGAGAAGTCGGAGAGGGCGGGGGTCTGCTGCTTCTTGCGGTAGTTGTTGATGAAGGTGTTCTTCATGATCTTGAACAACCACGCCTTGAAGTTCGTCCCCTCCTCGAACTTGTCGTAGTAGCGGTAGGCCTTGAGGTAGGTCTCCTGCACCAGGTCCTCGGCGTCCTCGGAGTTGCGGGTCATCCGGTACGCCGTGTTGTACAGGGCGTCCACGAAGGGCATCGCCGCCGCTTCGAAATCCCACCCTTTCTGGTGGCTGACGTTTTCCTTGGGCATCCTTTCCCCCTGCGGCGGAAACCTCTCCCCACCTACTGATACGCATAGCCGATGCCAACGGTTTAGCCGGCCTTCAGAGGGATTGCGACGGCGGATGGAGCCTCGAGAGGCCCCTGCCGTCCCCGAGAGTGGACAGATTGTACCACTGGAAGATCGCCGAATCGGCACCGTCCGGTGCCAATTCTTGTCGCTAGGGCAACTAGGGAAGCGGCAGCAGGCTCTGCTTGGCGAAGGCGATGAAGGGCGCCGGGTAGATCCCCAGGACCAGGGTGGCGAGGGCGCAGAAGGCGATAGCGCCCACCAGCGCCGGCGCCCGGAGCGGCAGCGGCGTGACGGCCGTCGAGTCGCTCTGGTACATGTAGACGACGATGCGGAAGTAGTAGTAGAGCGAGATGGCGCTCGTCACCACGCCGACGACGGCCACCCAGGTCCAGCCCGCCTGCACCGCCGCCGCGAAGAGGTAGACCTTGCCGACGAAGCCGCCGGTCGGCGGGATGCCGGTCAGAGCCACCATGAAGATGAGCATCATCGCCGCCAAAAACGGCGAGCGCCGGGCCAGCCCTGCGTAGTCGGCGCAGGTCTCCCCCGCGTACTCCTTGCGCTCCAGGAGGATGACGGTACCGAAGGCGCCGAGGGTGATGAAGGTGTAGGCGAGGAGATAGAAGAGCACCGCCCAGAGGCCCATCTGGTTGACCGCCAGCACGCCGATCAGGATGTAGCCGGCGTGCGCGATCGAGCTGTAGGCGAGCATCCGCTTGACGTTGTCCTGGGTCAGGGCTGCCAGGTTGCCCCACACCATCGTGGCGACGGCGACCGCCGCCATCAGGAGCTGCCAGTGGGGGCGGAGGCTGCCCAGACCCTCGAAGAAGATGCGCACCAGGATGGCGAACGAGGCCGCCTTGGAGGCCACCGCCAGGTAGCCGGTGACCGGCGTGGGGGCGCCGACGTAGACGTCGGGAGTCCAGATGTGGAAGGGGACCGCCGAGACCTTGAAGAAGAGGCCGGCGCCGAGCAGGATCCAGCCGAGCGGCACCAGCCGGTTGCCGTCCGCCGAGGCGGCGGCGAGGGCCCGCGAGAGCTCGTCCAGCTGCAGCGTGCCGGTGGCGCCGTAGAGCAGCGAGATGCCGTAGAGGAGGACGCCCGAGGACATCGCCCCGAGGATGAAGTACTTCATCGCCGCCTCGTTGGAGCGCACCTCGCGCTTGAAGTAGCCGGCCAGGACGTAGCTCGCGAGGGCCATCGTCTCGAGCGAGATCCAGATGGTCAGGAGGGTGTAGCCGCTGGCCATGAAGAGCATCCCGGTGGTGGCCAGCAGAATGAGCGAGTAGTACTCGGCAGCCCGGTAGCGGCCCTCCTCCACGAAGCGCACGGAGAGCAGGATGGTGATCGTCGTCGCCAGGAGCACCAGGAGCTTCCAGAAGAAGGAGAAGCCGTCGAGCACGAACATCCCGCCCAGGATGACCTGGCGGACCGGGACCTGGCTGTGCACCCGCACCACGATGGCGGCGGTCAGGAGCGGGACGGCCGCGGCGACGATCGCCAGCTCGCGGTCGCCGAAGCTCTTCCAGAGGACGCCGACCATGAGCACCACGAGGGCGCAGGCGGCGAGGAACATCTCCGGCGCCAGGTAGAGGAACTGCTGCGGATCGAAGGCGGCGACGACCACTCTACTTCTCCGCTCCGCCGGCGCCGGCGGCGGGCCGCGAGGCCATGGCAGCCGCGCTCGCCGCGCCCGCCGCGCTCGCACCCCTCGCGCCCCTCGCAATCGCGGCGCTATAGGTCGAGTCGACCTGCTGCATCACGTACTTGACCGGCTTGTCGAGGACGTCGAAGAACGGCTTCGGATAGATGCCGATCCAGAAGCAGAGGAGGACGATGGGCACGAGATAGGCGAGCTCGCGCGCGTTCAGGTCCTTCAAGTCCCGGTTCTCGGCGTTGTCGAGCGGTCCGAAGAAGACCCGCTGGAACATCCACAGCATGTAGGCGGCCCCCAGCACGATGCCCAGGGCGCCGACGAGCGCCCACCACCACTGGCGGTTGAAGGCGCCGAGGAGGATGGTGAACTCGCCGACGAAGCCGTTCAGGCCCGGCAGGCCGATCGACGACATGGTGATGACGAGGAAGAGGGTGGCGTAGAGCGGCATCACCGCCGAGAGGCCGCCGAACTCGGCGATCAGGCGGGTGTGCCGGCGCTCGTAGAGGATGCCGACGAGGAGGAAGAGCGCCCCCGTCGACAGGCCGTGGTTGATCATCTGCAGGACGCCGCCGTTCAGCCCCGGGCCGTTCAACGCGAAGATTCCCAGCATGACGAAGCCGAGGTGGCTGACCGAGGAGTAGGCGACCAGCTTCTTCATGTCCTTCTGCGCCATCGCCACCAGCGCCCCGTAGACGATGCCGATGATCGACAGGGCCGCCATCCATGGCAGGAGCTCGCGGGTGGCGTTCGGCAGGACGGGGAGCGAGAAGCGGACGAAGCCGTAGGTACCCATCTTCAGGAGGACGCCGGCGAGGATGACGGAGCCGGCCGTGGGCGCCTCGACGTGGGCGTCCGGCAGCCAGGTGTGGAAGGGGAACATCGGCACCTTGATGGCGAAGCCGACGAAGAAGGCGAGGAAGATCCAGAACTGCAGGTCGGGCGGAATGAGGTGGCCGATCTGGTGGAACTGGAGGATCGAGAAGGTGGCGGCGTTGCCCAGGCCTTTCCAGCCCAGGAGCCCGCTCGAGTTGTAGAAGTAGAGGGCGAGGATGCCCAGAAGCATGAGCACCGAGCCCACCAAGGTGTAGAGGAAGAACTTGATCGCCGCGTAGAGCCGGCGCTTGCCTCCCCAGATGCCGATCAGGAAGTACATCGGCAGCAGCATGACCTCCCAGAAGACGTAGAAGAGGAAGAAGTCCATGGCCATGAAGACGCCGAGCATGCCGGTCTGCAGGAGGAGGAGGAAGATGTAGTACTCCTTCTCCCGCGTCTGGATGGCGCTCCAGGAGGAGAGGAAGGCGAGCACGCCGAGAAGCGTCGTCAATAGGATGAGGAGGAGCGCGATGCCGTCGATGCCGAACTGGTAGCGCACGCCGATCGACTCGATCCAGGTATGGTCCTCGGTGAACTGGAAGAGCGGGCCGCCGCGGTCGAAGGCGAACCAGAGCGGGATCGAGAGGAGGAAGTCGACGAAGGCGACGGCGGTCGCGAACTTGCGGATGGCGGCGCCGTTGCTCCCCTTCATGCCGAACATCACGATCAGCGCACCCAGGAGGGGCACGTAGCAGACGATGGAGAGGATCGGAACGTGTTCGAACATGCATCCCCCTAGACGAAGATCAGAGCCCGCCTATCCACGCTGGAAGAGGAAGTAGAAGCAGACGAGGGCGAACATGCCCAAGGCCAGCACCAGCGCGTAGTTCGAGACGTACCCGGTCTGCAGGCGGCGGAAGAGGAACGAGAAGCGGCCGAGCACCCAGCCGACGAGGTTGACGAGGCCGTCGACGACGTACTTGTCGAAGACGCCGGAGACGAGCGAGACGGCGACGGTCAGGTTGCGCGCCCCGTTGACCAGGGCGCCGTCGATGAAGGACGAATCGAAGCGGAAGAGCCCGCGGGCGGTGGCCCAGAAGCCGCGCACGACGGTCGCGTCGTAGAGCTCGTCGACGTAGTACTTGTTGACCAGCACGCGCTGGACGGCGGGCAGGCGCCGCGCCCAGGCCTCGCCGCCCGCCAGGCCCCGCTTGCCGTAGACCGACCAGGCGATGCCGAAGCCGGCGGCGGCGACGCCGACCGACAGCCCGATGAGCAGGAGCTCGACGCCCAGGCCGACGTGCGGCGCCCCCGGCACCAGGCCCTTGACCTTGCCCAGGATGGGATCGAGGAAATGCTCGAAGACGTTGAGGTCGAAGCGCTCGAAGGTGAGCGCCGCCGGGATCCCCACCCAGCCGGCGACCACCGCCCCCACCGCCAGCACCTGGAGCGGCAGCGTCATCACCGGCGGCGACTCGTGCAGGTGGTGGCGCTGCTCCTCGGTCCCCCGGAAGTCGCCGTGGAAGGTGAGGAAGACGGCGCGGAACATGTAGCAGGCGGTCAGGCCCGCGGTCAGCAGGCCGACGACGTAGAGCGTCCACAGCCCGCGGCCGGCGACCGAGGAGAGGATCTGGTCCTTGCTGAAGAAGCCGGCGAACCCCGGGATGCCCGAGATGGCGAGCGCGCCGACGACGAAGGTCCAGTAGGTGGTCGGCAGGTACTTCCGCAAGCCGCCCATCTTGCGCATGTCCTGCTCGCCGCCCATAGCGTGGATCACCGAGCCGGAGCCCAGGAAGAGGAGCGCCTTGAAGAAGGCATGGGTGACCAGGTGGAAGACGGCAGCCGTATAGGCGCCGACCCCGGCGGCCAGGAACATGTAGCCGAGCTGCGACACCGTCGAGTAGGCCAGCACCTTCTTGATGTCGGTCTGGGCGAGGCCGATGGTGCCGGCGAAGAGCGCCGTGGCGCAGCCGATGACGGCGATGAAGACCGACACCCCGGGCGCCAACTGGTAGAGGACGTTCGAGCGCGCCACCATGTAGACCCCCGCCGTCACCATGGTGGCGGCGTGGATGAGGGCGGAGACCGGCGTGGGGCCGGCCATGGCGTCCGGCAGCCAGACGTAGAGGGGGATCTGCGCGCTCTTGCCCATGGCGCCGATGAACAGGCAGAGGGCGGCGAAGCCGGCGACCGTCAGGTGGAAATGATAGGGAGTGAGCGCCAGCGCGGGGTCGGCGGCGATGGCCGGGAAGAGGGCGGAGAACTTGAGGGTGCCGAAGTTCGCCACCAGCGCGAAGAGCCCGACCAGGAAGGCGAAGTCGCCGATGCGGTTGACGATGAACGCCTTCCGGCCGGCGTAGGGCGGGAACTCCTCCTTGTAGTAGAAGCCGATCAGCAGGTAGGAACAGAGCCCCACCCCCTCCCAACCCACGAACATGACGAGATAGTTGTTGCCCAGGACGAGCATCAACATCGCGCCCATGAAGAGGTTCAGGTAGGTGAAGTAGCGCTGGTAGCCGTCGTCGTGGGCCATGTAGCCGGCCGAGTAGACGTGGATCCAGAAGCCCACGAAGGTCACCACGAAGAGCATCACGCAGGCGAGCGGGTCGAGGAAGAAGCCCATCGCCACCTTGAAGTCGACGATGCCCTTGGCCGCCGTGGTGAGGAGGCCTGCCGGGATCCAGGTATAGACCTCCTGGTCGAACCCGTAGTGGGCGGGCAGCCGGCGCTCGGCGCTCGCCAGGTAGCTGCCGATGACCAGGGCGCCGGTCACCATGGCCGCCAGGACGCTGCCGCAGGCGATCGCGGTCACCGCCTTCTTGCCGATCCGCCCGCGCAGGAGGACGCCGTTCAGGAGCGCCCCCAGGAAGGGGAAGAGCGGGATGGTCCACAGCAGCTCTTTCATCGCGTACCTACCCCTTGAGCTCCGACGCCCGCTCGAGACTGGTGGTGTCGCGGAGGCGGAAGAAGGCGATCAGGATGCCCAGCCCCACGGCCGCCTCGCCGGCGGCGACGGTGATGGTGAAGATCGAGAAGATCTGGCCCGTCAGGTTCGACCACTGATACGAGAAGGCGATGAGGTTGATGTTGACGGAGTTGAGCACCAGCTCGATCGACATCAGCACGGTGATCATGTTCTTGCGCAGCAGGATGCCGGAGAGGCCGATGGCGAAGAGCAGGAAGCTCAGGATCAGGTAGTGCTGGGTGGTCACTGCGAGCATGCGGTCCTTTCCCCTGGCTTCCTGCGCGTCGTTCGCTCGCCAGCCGCTACTGCCGTCGTCCCAGGACCACGGCGCCGATCATGGCGATCAACAGGAACAGCGAGGCCACCTCGAAGGGCAGCAGATAGTCGCGGTAGAGGCTCCAGGCGACCGCCTGGGAGTTGCCGACCCCATCGACGCCGCCCGCCCGCACGAAGGTCTGCGGCTGGGTGAAGGCAGGTCCGAAGGCGGCGTGCACGAAGAAGTAGCCGAAGAAGAGCAGCAGCAGCACGCCCAGCACGAGGACCGCCGGCGACTGCCCCCAGTAGAGCCGCGTCTCCTTCAGGCGGTGGAGGTTGACGAGCATGATGACGAAGAGGAAGAGCACCATGATGCCGCCGCCGTAGACGAAGATCTGCACCATCGCCAGGAACTCGGCGTGCCGCAGGAGGAAGAGCACGGCGACGGAGAGGAAGGTGAGGAGGAGCGCGATGGCACCGTACATCGGGTTGCGCAGGGTGACGACGCCGAGCGCCGCGACGACCGCCAGGGCGGCGAAGACGTAGAAGAGCAAGGCGCTGCCGTTGGCGGCCAGGAAGCTCATGCTCAGGCGATCTCCTCGTCGGTGTACGCCGGCCGCACCCGCCACTCCTGCAGCTCCTCCATGTCGACGTAGAGGTTCTCCCAGCGGTCGTAGGAGGCGAGCTCGTAGGTCTTGGTGGTCAGCCAGATCGACTTCGGCTCCGTGGGACAGCCCTCCTCGCAGAGGCCGCAGAACATGCAGCGCTGGACGTCGATGTCGAAGCGGTCGAGGATCTTCTCTTTCCTTCCCGTCTCCGCGTTCACCTGCTGGCTGACGTCGATGTAGATGATGTCGATCGGGCAGTCCTTGGCGCACAGGGAGCACTTGATGCAGCGCTCCTCGTCGAGCCGGAACATGCCGCGGAAGCGGTGCGACGGCTCCCACCGCTCCTCTGGATACTGGATCGTCACCTTCTTCTTCATCATGTTGCGGGCGGTGACGCCCAGGCCGGCGAAGAGATCGAGGAGCATGATCTTGTCGAGGAAGCGTTTCAGCGGATTCGGGGCAGCCATGGGAGAACCTCTCAGCCGTGATGCGCCAGCAGCAGCTTGATGACGCCGGTCGCCACGATGTTCAGGAGGGCGAGCGGGATCATCCACTTCCATCCCAGGTCCATCAGCTGATCGAAGCGGTAGCGCGGGAAGGTGCCGCGGAACCAGATGTAGACGAAAAGGAAGCCGAACACCTTGAGGACGAACCAGATCACCCCGGGGACGTGGGTGAAGGCCGGGACGAGGTGCGGGAAGGGCGGCAGCCAGCCGCCCAGGAAGACGGTCGTCGCCACCGCCGAGATGACGATCATGTTGGCGTACTCGCCGAGGAAGAAGAGGGCGAAGCGCATGCCGCTGTACTCGGTGTGGAAGCCGGCCACCAGCTCCGACTCCGCCTCCGGGAGGTCGAACGGGTTGCGGTTCGACTCCGCGACGCCGGCCACCAGATAGATGAAGAAGGCGACGATCTGGGGAAAGACGAACCACCAGCTCAGCCGCGCCTGCGCCTCGACGATGCCGACCAGCGACAGCGACCCGGCGAGCATCAGCGGCCCCACCAGCGACAGCCCCTGCGGCACCTCGTAGGAGATCATCTGCGCCGCCGACCGCAGCCCGCCCATCAGCGAGAACTTGTTGTTCGACGACCAGCCGCCGATGATCAGGCCGTAGACGCCGACCGTCGCCAGGGCGATGATGAAGAGGAGCCCGGTGTTGACGTCGGTGACGTACCAGGCCATGTGCCCCGCCGCCGGCGGCGGCCCCATGGGGATGACCGAGAAGATGATGAAGGCCGGCGCCACCACCAGGCAGGGGGCGAGGATGAACGCCCACTTGACCGCCTGAGAGGGCAGCGTGTCCTCCTTGACCAACAGCTTCATGACGTCGGCGATCGGCTGCAGGAGCCCCCACGGCCCCACCCGGTTCGGTCCCACCCGCGCCTGGATGAAGCCGAGGATCTTGCGCTCGGCGAGCACCAGGTAGGTGATGACCGGCAGGATGCCCAAAAAGAGGAGGACGAGGATCTTGAGCGCCGGCGACACCGCGAAGTAGAACAGCGGGTCCCCCACCGCCCGGCGGAGGGCGTCCAGGAGCGCCATCAGCGATCGACCTCCCCCAGCACGATGTCGGTGGTGCCGACGATCGCCACCAGGTCGGCGATCAGCATCCCACGGGAGAGCTCGGGCACCACCTGGAGGTTGATGAAGGACGGCGCCCGCACGTGGCAGCGGTAGGGGTTGGGGGTGCCGTCGCCGACGATATAGAAGCCGATCTCGCCCTTCGGTCCCTCGATCCCGTGGTAGGCCTCGGTGTCCTTGCCGGACTTGAGCACGCGCGGCCGCTTGGCCATGATCGGCCCCGCGGGCAGCTTCTCCAGGCACTGGAGGATGATGCGGTTGGCCTGCCGCATCTCCGCCATCCGCACCAGGTAGCGGTCGTAGGTGTCGCCGTTCTTCCCCAGCGGGACGTCGAACTCCACCTCGCCGTAGGCCTCGTAGGGCATCGCCTTGCGCAGGTCCCAGTCGACGCCGCTGCCGCGCAGCATCGGTCCGGTGATCCCGTAGTCGATGGCGACGTCGGGCGCCAGGACGCCGATGCCGACCGTCCGCTTCTTCCAGATCCGGTTGTCGGTCAGCAGCTCCTCGTACTCGTCGACCTTGGAAGGGAACTTGTCGGCGAAGGCGCGGCAGGTGTCCGTCCAGCCGACCGGCAGGTCGTGCGGCAGGCCGCCCGGGCGCATGCAGTTGAGCGTCAGCCGGGCGCCGCAGTACTGCTCGAAGAGGTCGAGGACCTGCTCGCGCTCGCGGAAGCAGTAGAAGAACGGGGTCATCGCCCCGATGTCGATGGCGTGGGTGGCGAGCCAGAGGAGGTGACTGGAGATGCGCTGCAGCTCGGCCAGGATGGTGCGGATGTAGCGCGCCCGCGGCGGCACCGTCAGGCCCACCAGCTTCTCCACCGCCCCCACGTAGGCGAGGTTGTTGGTCGCCGCCGCCACGTAGTCCATGCGGTCGGTGTGGGGGACGTTCTGGAAGAAGGGGTGGAGCTCGAACAGCTTCTCGGTGCCGCGGTGGAGGTAGCCGATGATCGGGTAGCAGTCGAGGATGCGCTCGCCGTCCACCTTGAGCTTGAGGCGCAGCACGCCGTGCGTCGACGGGTGCTGGGGCCCGAAGTTGAGCTCCATCTCCTCCCCGGGATCGAAGAGAGCGTCGGAAGCGGTGGGATCGACGATCGGCTCGGCCATGATCAGGTCGCGGGCTCCTTCTCGGGGGCCGGCTTCGGGGCCACTGCCGGGGCTGGCGGCTTTGGCGGGGTCGGTTTTACAGTGCCCGCCGGTTTCCAGCCGGTGCCCGTGCCGGCGACCGGGCCGGCGGTCTGGGTGTAGTACTCGGGGTAGATGGCGGCGCCGGTGTCGATCCCCTCGATGGGGAAGTCCTTGCGCAGCGGGTAGCCGTTGAACCCCTCCCAGAGGAGGATGCGGGTCATGTCCGGGTGGCCCGTGAAGCGCACGCCGTACATGTCGTAGACCTCGCGCTCCGGCCAGTTGGCGACCCGCCAGACTCCCGTCACGCTGGGCACCGGGGTCGCTTCGTCGGTCGTCACCTTGAGGCGGATGCGGCGGTTGGCCTCGAAGCTGTGGAGGTGGTAGACGACGTCGAAGCGCGGCGTCCGCTTCGGGTAGTCGGCGCCGCAGACGTCCACCAGGTAGGTGAAGCGATGCTTCGCCTTGAGCGCCGCCGCGACCTGGGCGACGGCGTCGCGCCGCACCGCCAGCGTCAGGTCGCCGGCCAGCGTCCGCGCCGACTCGATCGCCTCGCCGAACTCCTCCTTCAAGGCGGCGGCCAGCGGATCGCCGGCGGCGTCGTGCCACTCCGGGAGCACCGAGTCGCGCTCCCAGGCGGGCCCGGTCGGCGCGGGCTTGGCGGCGGCCGGAGCCGCGGGCCGCGGGGCGGCCGGAGTGGTCGGAGTGGTCGGAGTCGGTGTGGGGGATGGAGCTGCCGGGACCGCGGCAGCCGGCGGGGCTGGAGCTGCCGGAGCCGCCGGGGCCGGGGAGGCGTCGCCGGCCCCGGCCGGCGGAGAGCCGGGCGTGTCGCGCTCGTCGCTCATGCCCGCTCGGTGGCCTCCGGGCTCGCCGGCGCCGCCGCCACCTTGCGCGGCCGGGGCTTGCCGGCGATGCTCATGCGGTCGATCTTCCGCTGCAGGTGGAGGAGCCCCCAGAGGAGGGCCTCGGGGCGCGGCGGGCAGCCGGGGACGTAGACGTCGACCGGGATCACGCGGTCGACCCCCTGGGTCACCGCGTAGGTCCGGTAGGGGCCGCCGCAGGTGGCGCAGGCGCCCATGGCGATGGCCCACTTGGGCTCCGGCATCTGGTCCCACAGCCGGCGCACGATGGGCGCCATCTTCTCCGTCACCGTGCCGGCGACGATCATCAGGTCGCTCTGGCGCGGCGTGGCGCGGAAGACCTCGGCGCCGAAGCGGGACATGTCGTGGCGGGGGTCCAGGACCGCCATCATCTCGATGGCGCAGCAGGCGAGGCCGAACTGCATCGGCCAGATCGCCGAGCGCCGCGCCCAGTTGAAGATCTTGTCGTACGTGGTGGTGAGGACGTTGCCCTCGGCGGAGTCCATCAGGCCCAATTGAGCGCCCCCCGGTTCCAGACGTAGACGTACCCGGCGACGAGGATGACGAGGAAGATCGCCATCTCGACGAAGCCGAAGAGGGCCAGCTTGTCGAACATCACGGCCCAGGGGTAGAGGAAGATGGTCTCGACGTCGAAGACGACGAAGAGGACGGCGATCAGGTAGTAGCGGATGGAGAACCGGTGGTCGTGCGCCAGGCTCTCCGGCTCGTTGCCGCACTCGTAGGGGTCGAGGTTGGTCGTCGTCGCCTTGCGGTGGCGAAGCAGCCGCGCGGCCAGGAGAGTGACCACGAGGAAGCCGATGGCGATCACCACAAACACGAGGATGGGCAGATAGTTCGCCATGTCAGCGTCTCGTCCCTACGACTGTACGGCCGGGGTCTCCTCTCGGCAAGCGCGGGTATTCTTACCTGCCGAGTAGGGGCTGTCAATTCAGCCCGGATCCTGCCGTGTCGCGCTCACGCTTTTCCTGTAGAATCCGGCAAAATTTCGACAGTTGGATCGCTGCCGCCGTCCGCGGAGGAGGAACTCTATGCGTGGCAAGGGTCGAGCAGGCGCAGGGCTCGTGTTCGGGTTGGCCGTCGCCTTCTGCGCCGGGGGCGCAGCGCCGCCGACATCCGCCAAGCCGCCTGGGAAGTGTACGAACCAGTCGCCGCGCGCCCTCACGGGTGTGGCGTGGGATAACCAGAGCGCCATGTCGAGGGTGCAGAATGTCACGGCGCAGACCGTCTCGTACCGCGGCCAGACGCTGCACCTCTGCAGCCAGCACTTCCACTGCAAGATCGAGAACTTCCAGGGATGCGATGGCCAGAGCGTCTCGCCGGTTCCGGGGCCGGAAGAGTGCCCGGTTCCACCCCCCGGAAGCTGGGTCGAGGTCCATCGAGCCTATGCCGCCGTCTCCGGCTGCGTCGGCCCGATTTTCCAGTGCTGCCGGCAGGCGCCTTTCTTCGCGATCGGCTATCACGCCAAGGTAGTGGCGGGG
>DATNKQ010000201.1:0-2242 GCA_035603315.1 Thermoanaerobaculia bacterium | reverse complement strand
GATGCCCATGCCGAAGCCGCTGTGCGGGAAGGCGCCGTACTTGCGGACGTCCAGGTACCATTGGAAGGCTTCGACCGGCAGGTCGTGCTGGCGGATGCGGGCGAGGAGGAGGTCGTGGTCGTGGATGCGCTGGCTGCCGCCGATGATCTCGCCGTAGCCCTCCGGCGCCAGGAGGTCGAGGCCGAGCACGGTGTCCGGGTTCTCCGGCGCCGGCTGCATGTAGAAGGCCTTGAAGGCTGCGGGGAAGCGGGTGACCATGACCGGCCGGTCGTAGCGGCTGGCGAGGATGGTCTCCTCGTCGCCGCCGAAGTCGTCGCCCCACTGCATGGGATTGCCGGCCTCGTTCAGGACCTTGACCGCCTCGGTGTAGGTGATGCGGGGGAAGGGGCCCACCACCGCCTCCAGCTTCGCGGTGTCGCGCTCCAAGGTTTTGAGCTCCTCCTTCGCGCGGTCGAGCACCCGGCCGGTCAGGTAGAGGACGAACTCTTCCGCGAGGTCGCAGAGCCCTTCGAACTCCAGGAACGCCACCTCCGGCTCGACCATCCAGAACTCCATCAGGTGGCGGCGGGTCTTCGACTTCTCGGCGCGGAAGGTGGGGCCGAAGCAGTAGACCTTGCCGAGGGCGGCCGCCGCCGGCTCCAGGTAGAGCTGGCCGGACTGCGAGAGGTAGGCCTTGTCGCCGAAGTAGTCGGTCTCGAAGAGCGTCGAGGTCCCCTCGCAGGCGGCGGGGGTCAGGATGGGCGAGTCGACCAGGGTGAAGTCGCGCTCGTAGAAGAAGTCGCGGATCGCCTGCTCCACCTCGCTCCGCACCCGCAGGGCCGAGCGCTGGCGGCTGGAACGCAGCCAGAGGTGGCGGTGCTCCATGAGGAACGCGGTGCCGTGCTCTTTGGGGGTGATCGGGTAGTCGGTCGTCAGCGCGAGGACGGCGAAGCCGGTGAGCTGGACCTCGACGCCGCCCGGCGCCCGCTTATCCTCTTTCACCTTCCCCGTCAACCGCACCGTCGACTCCTGGGTGGCGCGCTCGACCTCGGCCCAGTCCTCGGGCGGCAGGTCGGCGCGGCTCGCCACCGCCTGCACGACGCCGCCGGTGCCGCGCACCAGGAGGAAGGCGATCTTGCCGCTCGACCGCTGGTTGTCGATCCAGCCGCGGAGCTCCACCTCCTGGCCGAGGTGGGAGGGCAGCTCGCGGATCGACGAGACGGGGGCGGGCGCGCTCATGGGGGCGGGATTGTAGCCGATTTCGCCAGCTGCGAAAGGGCGTCCGCGGCGGCCTGCTGCTCGGCCGCTTTCTTGCTCGGCCCAAGGCCGCGGCCGGCGCAGGCGCCGTTGACCCAGCACTCGACGCTCCACACCTTGTTGTGATCGGGCCCCGAGGAATCAATCAGCCGGTACTCCGGGAGCGCCCAGCCGCGCGCCTGCGCCGCCTCCTGGAGCGGCGTCTTGGCGTCGGTGTCGGGGATCTGCGTGCGGCCCTCCGCCGACGCCTCGAGCATCGGCACGACGACCTCGCGGGCGTCCGCGATGCCGCCGTCGAGATACACCGCGCCGAAGACCGCCTCCAGGGAGTCGGCCAGGAGCGAGCTCTTCGTCCGTCCCCCCGAGCGCTCCTCCCCCACCCCCAGCCGCAGCGCCGCCCCCAGCTCCACCCGCTCCGCCCAGGCGGCGAGCACGGTCTTGCTCACCAGGTGAGCCTTGAGCTTCGACAGCTCGCCCTCCGGGAGCTGCGGATAGCGCGCGTACAGCCACTCGGCAGCCACCAGCCCGAGCACCGAGTCGCCGAGGAACTCCAGGCGCTCGTAGTGCGTCCCCCACCCCTGCTCGCTGGCGAACGACCGGTGCGTGAGCGCCAGCTCCAGCAGCTCCGCCCGGTGAAAGCGGTAGCCGATCCGCTTTTCGAAAGGGGTGGTGGAACGCCGGCCGAGCACCATGCGGGCATGGTAACAGGCTGGAAGGAGAGAGGTAGCGAGCGTACTGGTAGAATGAACCCGAAATCGGACTGGTACGGATTCGCAGGAGCCATCGATGAAACCGCTTCAACTGTCGGAAGACATCCTGCCGCTGGGTGAGTTCAAGACTCACGCCTCGCGGGTATTGCGGGAGCTCAAGGACTCGCAAAGGGCGGTGGTGATCACCGAGAACGGCAGACCGGCGGCGGTACTGATCACCCCGGAGGAGTTCGACCGCTTGCGGGAGCGCGAGCGCTTCGTCGCAGCGGTGAGAGAAGGCCTTGCCGACGCTGAAG
>DATNKQ010000191.1:0-4756 GCA_035603315.1 Thermoanaerobaculia bacterium | reverse complement strand
CGGTCGAGGGCCGCGACCTGGCGGGCGCCGTCGAGGACGCCAAGGGGCAGGTGGAGGCGCGGGTGAAGCTGCCGTCCGGCTACCGGGCGGTGTGGGGCGGGGAGTACGCCGACTACACGGCCTCGCGCCAGCAGCTCAAGCTCATCCTGCCGCTGACGCTCTTCCTCATCTTCGTCCTCCTCTTCCTCCTCTACAGCAACTTCAAGTTCCCCGTCATCACGGTGCTGGCGGTGCTGCTCTCCGGCCCCATCGGCGGCCTCCTGGCCCTGCGCTTGACCGGCACGCCGTTTTCCGTCTCGTCGGGGATCGGCTTCCTCGCCCTCTTCGGCGTCTCGGTGCAGACGGCGGTCATCTACATCTCCTACGCCAACGAGCTGCGGGGCGGCGGCATGGGCATCGTCGAGGCCACCCGCGAAGCGGCGATCCTGCGGCTGCGGCCGATCATGATGACGGCCCTGGTGGCAGCCCTGGGCCTCCTCCCCGCCGCCCTCTCGACGGGGATCGGCTCCGACTCCCAGCGCCCCTTCGCCCTCGTCATCGTCGGCGGCCTCTTCTCCCGCCTGCTCATCAGCGTCTTCCTCATGCCGGCTCTCTACACCATCGTCGCCCGGCCGGGAGATCACCTGGAGGTGTGAAGGGCGGTTGGCACCGGGCTTGCTCTGGGGAGGGCGGACATGAAATCCAAGACGCGATCGATTGCCGGGCGCATCCTCCGGGCCCTGGGACCGGGGGTCATCACCGGGGCGGCCGACGACGACCCCTCGGGGATCGCCACCTACTCGATCGCCGGCGCCCAGCTCGGCACCTCGCTCTTGTGGACCGCCTGCCTCACCTGGCCGCTCATGGCGGTGGTGCAGATGACCTGCGCCCGCATCGGCATGGTCACCGGCGAGGGCTTGGCGGGGGCCTTCCGCAAGAAGTTCCCGCGGCCGCTCCTGGCCGTCATCTCGCTGGCGCTGCTGGCCGCCAACACCATCAACATCGGCGCCGACCTCACCGGCATGGCCGACGCCGGCGAGATGCTCTCCGGCGTCAACTCCCACATCCTGGTCGTCCTCTTCGGGGTGGGCATCGCCGTCGCCACCGTCCGCCTGCGCTACCACCAGATCGCCTCCATCCTCAAGTGGCTGGCGCTCGTCCTCTTCGCCTACGTGGTGACCGCCTTCCTCGTCCACCCGCGGTGGCTCTCGGTGCTCCACGATGCCTTCGTCCCCAGCCTGCCCCACGGCAAGGAGGCCTGGTCGACGCTCGTCGCCATCCTCGGCACGACGATCAGCCCCTACCTCTTCTTCTGGCAGGCCTCGCAGGAGGTCGAGGAGGAGAAGGCCAAGGGGCGGCGCATGCTGGTCAGCCGCCAGGGCGCCAGCTCGCGGGAGATCGTCGACCGCAGGATCGACGTCGGGGTCGGCACCTTCGCCTCCAACCTGGTGATGTTCTTCATCATCCTGACGACCGCCCTGACCCTCCACGCCCACGGCCTCACCAAGGTCGAGACCACGCGCCAGGCGGCGGAGGCCCTGCGCCCCCTGGCCGGCCATCTCGCCGCCACCCTCTTCACGGCGGGGATCCTGGGGGTGGGCTTCCTCGCCATCCCCACCCTCTCCGGCTCCGCCGCCTACGCCTTCGCCGAGACCTTCGATTGGAAGCAGGGGCTCGACGAGAAGGTCCGGGGCGCCCGCGGCTTCTACCTCGTCGTCGTGCTGTCGACGATCGCCGGCATCTCGCTCGACTTCGCCAACGTCACCCCCATCCGCGCCCTCTTCTGGACGGCCGTGATCAACGGCCTCCTCGCCCCCTTCCTCCTCGTCGGCATCCTGCTGGTCGCCGCCGACCGCAAGCTCATGCAGGGCCAGCCGAGCTCGCGCCTCGGCCTCGCCGTCGTCGCCCTGACCACCCTCCTCATGTTCGCGGCGGCGGTGGGGATGTTCGTGTTCTGAAGCGGCAGGGCCCGCGGGCTCCCCAGACGAAAAGGGAGCCCGCGGGTTGCAGGCGGAGACTACTGGCAGTCCGTGACGGTCACGTTGTCCAGGAACCAGCCGGTGCTGGTCACCGAACAGTCGCTGATCGACGTGAAGCCGAGGAAGACCGTCCTGCCGGCGCACCCAGTGGTGAGGCCGGTGGCGACGTTGCAGGCCGCGTCGAGGTCGAACGTGGTGTTGACGAACGAGCTCTGCGAGCCGGTGAAGACCGACGCTCCAGCGGCGCCCGCGGGCGGGCAGGCGTTGGAGATCGTGCCGTTGTAGGTGGTGCCCGAGATGATCGCCGAGGCCGGGACGAAGAAGTAGTTGAGGCCGTCCACGGAGATCGTCAGGGTGCCGCCGTCGAAGCCGCTCTCAAAGCCCCAGCGGTGCCCGAAGACGAGGCGGGAGGTCGTCGCGGCGGCGCCGAAGGCGATGCCCGTCGCGCCCTTGGGCTGCGCGAAGGTGAAGTTGTTGCTGGTGTAGTTCGTCGTGCAGCTGGTGCCGCCATAGCGGAAGATCTTGCTGCCGGTCTGCGCGGTGCAGGTCTGGATGCCGCGCCAGCTTGCCGACGAGCCGCCATTGAAGGTGCCGACCGTCCAGTCCGTGAGGCCGCTGCCGGTCTCGAACCCATTGGTGTAGAGAGTCGTCGGCGTGCAGCCCGAGCAGGTCTGCGTGGTCGCCGTCACCTGCGCCGAGTTGACCGACTCGCAGGTCGGGCTGGTGGCGGCGCGGACGACGTAGAAGTACGCAGTGTTGCAGGTCAGGCCGGTGTCGGAGAACGATGTCGTGGTGACGCTGCCGACCTGGGTGTAGGGGCCGCCCGAGGTCGTCGAGCGCAGGATGTGGTACTCGGTGGCGCCGGAGACCGCGCTCCAGGCGACGTTGATCTGCGTCTGGCTCACCGCCGTGGCGGAAACGCCGGTCGGCGCGCCCGGAGGCGTGCAGGTGGCGCCCGTCGGGGTGACCGAAACGCAGGCTGACGGCGCCGAGGCGCACGACTCGTTGCCGGAGGGGAAGGCGGTGACCTGGTAGAAGTAGGTCAGGCCGTTGGCCAGCACGGTGTCGTTGAGCGACGTGGCGCTGCCGCCGGAGGAGATCTTGGTGAAGCCGGCGTTGCAGCCGAGCTCGTTGCGGAAGACGTCGTACACCGCCGAGCCGGAAGCCGTCCACGAAAGGGACGCCGAGTTGTTGCCGGCCGTGACGGAGAGGGTCGGCGCCGCCGGCGCCGCGCAGCCGGCGAAGGTGGTGCTGGCGCCGGGGTCGGTGGTGCAGGCGATCAGATGGCGGTTGAAGGAGGCGAAGAGAGCGCCGCCGTGCGGCGTGCCGTTCGACAGGTTGCCATCGTCGTCGTCCACGGCGCGCATGGTCTTCCACAGCGAGCCGGTGCCGCAGCCGTTGGTGGCGAAGGTGCTGGGAGTGCAGGAGAAGGCGCTGGTGGCGGTGTTGCGCGAGAGGTACCAGAGGCGGTCGAGGGTCGTCCAGGCCGGGCCGGTGCCGGGGTTCGGCAGGTCGCGGTTGGCGAAGTCCCAGATCGTCTCGGTGGGCACGTACGACTCGCAGTGGACTTCCTTGCCGCAGGGGCCGGTGCCGCCGGAGCCGGCGGGGCAGTGGACGCCGATGAAGTTGGCGCCCGTGGCCGGGGTGTTCGAGACGTGCTTGGCGAAGTCGGCGTCGCGGACGCCGGTGCAGGAGGTGCAGGCGTCGCCGTAGCCGCCGCAGTTGCTGCCCAGGAAGCCGGCCCCGAGGCAGGAGGCGTGGAGGGCGATGATGGCCGTGGTGTCGCCGTAGGACTCGCCGGTGGCGCCGTCGGGCGCCGTGCCGGTGCCGTCGTTCTGGTCGATGCCGTGGCCGAACTCGTGGAGCGACACGCCGGCGATCTCGCCGGTGTTGCCGCAGCCGCCGCCCGACTTGAAGAAGTTGAGGGTCGAGCCGTTCCAGTAGGCGTTGCAGGTCTGGTTCAGGTTGACGTTGACGGTCAGCTGTTGGGTCAGCCAGGTGTTCGCGGGCAGCCAACCCTTGACCACCTCCTTGATGCGGTTGACCTGGTAGAACTGCTCGCGGGAGGCGTGGGTGTTGCCGGCGCCGCCGTGGCCCGGCGTCGTGCAGTCGGTGCCCGACGAGGTGCCGAAGGCGATGTTGCCGTTGGCGTCCGAGGCCTGCGAGATGGCGCCGCAGGTGTCGGTGATCTTGACGAACTGGCCGTTCAGCGTCGAGGTGACGGTGCCGCTGGTGAAGTTGTAGATGCCGCCCGAGTTGCTGAAGCCGCCGATGGACAGGTTGGCGAAGGGGGACGGCCGCACGACCTCGCTGCCGGTGGTCGGCGAGTTGAGATAGGTGCCGCCGCTGACTGCCGCCGAAGCGTACTCGTTGACGTCGACGAACTGCAGGAGCTCGCCGGTCGTGGCGTCGACCCGCGCCTGCCAGGTCCCCATCACGCCGTCGCGATGGAAGATGAACTGCCAGGTCTTGGCGAGGCCGCGGCCCTGGCCGAAGGCGAAGCCGTCGGCGAAGTTGTTGTTGGTGAGGGCGGTGGGGACGAGGTAAAGCGAACCGGAGTCGCGGAAGCTGTCGGCCGAGTTGAACCCGCCGATGAAGCTGGCGACGATGGCCAGGGCTTTGTCCTTGGTCACCGTGGCGGCCGGCGCCTTGACGCCGGGGGCCGGCACGTGCTCGGTGCCGAACTGGATCAGGTTGCCGTTGTTGATGCGGAAGACCACGCGGGCGCCTTCGATCGCCAGGCCGTCCTGGACGATGTCGAAGTCGACGAACCAGACGTGGCTCGCCGGTTGGCCGGA
>DATNKQ010000619.1:0-2047 GCA_035603315.1 Thermoanaerobaculia bacterium | reverse complement strand
AGCTGCCGGATCTCGCTCAACTTGGCGGCGACCGCCTCGTCCCTGAGCGGCAGCCGCGTCCAGAGCTGGCCGTGAGTCGGGTCGACGGCGTGATAACGGAAGGGACCGTCGGCCGGCGTGTTCCACATCAGCGGCGTGGTCTTGGCCGGGTCCAGGTCCACCGCGTACCGGCGCCTGGCCGCGTCCACCGGATGGCCGTGGTGCTCCAGGATCGACGGGAAGAAATGCTCGCCGAGAGCTTCCAGCGGATCGGGTCCGCCGGCCGGCGGCGTGAAGCCGAGCTCGTGGCGCACCGTCGATTCGATGCGCGGCCAGCTCCACTCCTCCGCCTTCTCGTCGTCCTCTTCCTCCTTCACGTGAACGTGCAGCAGCTTGCGGCGCAGAGCCCACAGCCCGTGCTCCTCCTCCTCGTCGGGCAGCTCGAGCGGCCTGTCGAGCGCCTCGGTCGGGTCCGGCAGCGGGAAGGGGTCGTCGCCGTCCAGGTGGTCGCCGGCCGTGAAAAGGAACAGGATCTCGCCCACCGTGAAGTCGGAGGCGTAGATCTTCGACAGCACCTCGGCGAAGCGCAACGTGCTCGCCGGCCGCGCGTGCCAGGTATCGGTAGGAGTCGCCGGATCGAAACCCGCCAGACGCGACAGCGGATCGAGATTCTCGGCGATCAGCTTCATGAATTCCGGACCCGTGCGCAGGCACCCGTGGCGGGCCTCGGCGTAGTCCTCAATGCGGTCGAGCAAGAGCGCGAGCGCCCAGTCCCATTTCGCGGCCGCCGGCCCCACCCAGAGGGCGAGCAGGCGCGTGTGATCGGCGCCCGTGGCGCCGGCAACAGCAACCGCGCCGTCGTCCTGGAGCGGCAGGTGCAGGTCGTCGCGCAGCATCAGCAGCGCCGCGAGCTGGCGCAGGAAGTCGGGATTGATCGCGCCGCTGCCGTCGAAGAGGTGGAGCACCTCGCAGATGTCCCGGAGCTGGGCCAAGCTGATCTTGGGCCCCGGTAGCTCCTGCAGCCGTCGCCAGAGGCGGATGAAGACGGCAAGCTCGCGCAGCGCCACGACCGGGTCCTGCGGCTCCCGGAAGCGGATCCGGAGATCACCCGCGCAGCACGGCAGGCACTCCGGGAAGTCCGCTGCCTCTCCCTCGGGAGTCTGGGTGGCGCGCGTGAAGACCACGAACCGCGCCCGCCACAGCTCGAGGAACTGGCAGTACGTCAGGCCCGTGCGCGCCAGGAATTCGGGCACCTGGACCACGATCTCGGTCCACGGCACGCCCTTGACGTCGGCGGCCGGGAATCCGAACAGCTCGCGCAGTAGCACCCCGTCGTCGCGGCTATAGAGCAGACCATACTCCTCCGCCGAGATCCGCAGATACTCACGCGCGGTGTCGAGGCGCACCGGGTAGCGCCAGAGATGGCGCTGGAAGTCGGCCGGCTCGTGGGCCGGATCGATCGCCAGCTCGGTGATCTCCTTGCGGAAGTGGCGCAGGGCCGCGAAGCGGCTGCTGCCGAGCCGTCCGAGATACGAGCGGCTGACGTCGAGTGCCTGGGCATAGGGCAGGCCAGGCGCCGTGAAGTCCGCTTTCAGCTTGTCGTACGCCGTCGGCTTGGCGACCGGCGCGGCCGGCGAGGAGTGCTCCGGAAGAGCGGCGAAGAGGGTCTGCGGGTCGTGAGCGAAGGGTTCAGCGGGAGACCCCTCGTGGCGAAGTTGGTGGCCCGCGAGCGCGTCGCCGGCCGTGTCGTAGACGGCGCCCCCGGTGGCCCCCGGTAGGCCGGCGGCGAGCGCATCGAGGCTTTCGTTCACCAGGTCGACCAGCGGCAACGGCGTCTCCACATTGGCCCGCGTCGCGTGCAGGTCGCCGAGCCGTCCGCGCCGGCCGGCGAGCAGACTCGCCAGGCTCCCCTCCTTGGACTCCGGCGTCGGGTTGGCGCAAGTCGAGGCGGCAGAAGCTTGCAGCAGCTCGTGCAGGTATTCCACCGGGCCGAGCGGCGAAAGGTGGAGCGGCGGCACACAGTCTGTCAGCGAGCCGTCGTTGACCGGCTTGAAACCGCCGGCGGGCG
>DATNKQ010000147.1:0-3882 GCA_035603315.1 Thermoanaerobaculia bacterium | reverse complement strand
GAGCCCGGGAGCGACGCTCGCCGGCCGCATCGAGGGGGTGGCGCCGGCAGCGATGGCGGAAGCGTCGGTGACGGTCTACCAGGGAGACCTCCACCGGAAGAGCTCCGGCCTCGGCGCCGCCGGCCGTTACCGGGTCGCCGGCCTGGCGGCCGGCTCCTGGGAGGTCACCGTGCAGTCGGGTGACAAAGAGATGAGCGCCGACGTGACGCTGGCCGCGGGAGAGGACCAGACCCTCGATCTCACCTTCCCGACCTACCGGCAGGTGAGCGGCCGGGTGCTCGGGCCGGACGCCGCGCCCATCGATGTGGAGCGCCTGGAGCTGAACGACCCCGCGGCCCGCGGAAAGAAGTTCGTGACGGTCGGCTCGGACGGCGCCTTCTCGGCGGAGCTCCCGGACGGGACCTACGCCGTCCAGGGGGTCGCGGAGCACCGCTTCTCGTTGCAGGCGACGGCACCGTTGGTCGTGGAGGGTGCGCCGCTCGCGGGCGTCGAGATCCGGCTCGACGCCCGGTCCGCAATCACCGGCAGGCTGCTCGCCCTCCCCCCGGGCGTGAGCGAGCTCGCCGTCTCCGCCTACCAGGGTCGCTTCGGGCAGCAGGGCCGGGTCGAGGCCGACGGCCGCTACGAGATCCGCGGGCTGCAGCCCGGCGACTGGCAGGTCACCGCCTACGCGATGCCGACCGGCGACCGCGCCTTCGCCAGCGTCACCCTTCCCGCGGGAGGGCCGGACGCCAACCTCGACCTCGCGTTCCGGTCCGGCGGCCTCACCCTTTCCGGCAGCCTCGCGGGTTTCGATCCGGTGTCCCGCTACACCGTCATCGTCACCGGCGCGGGGGCGGCGTACACCGACCACCTGGTCGACGTCGACGCGGGCGGTCGATTCAATCTGTCCGGATTGACGCCGGGCCATTACACCCTGGAGGTCCGCGACGACGGTCTGCCGCTGGGCGTGCACTGGCCGCTCTACGAGGGCGAGGTCGATCTCCAGGCCGACAGCGATCTCGTCCTCCCGCTCTCGCACGTCCGCTGAAAGCCGCAGCTGGTAGGATTCGGGCGCCGAGCAGCGCCCATGCCCCTCCGCGGCCTGATCCCCGTCGTCGCCCTCGCCTTCCTGCTCGGAGCGGGCGCGCCCGCCGCCGCCGACCTCGTTGTCCTGCGCGACGGCTCGACCCAGAGCGGCCAGGTCAAGGCATTCGTTGCCGATCGCTGCCAGCTCGCGGGGGACTGGCCGCCAGTGCCGTGAGGCTGCCTCTCTTCCACATGAACTCTTGACACGGAGTGCTCCAGCGACTACAATCACATCGGAGCTGGGAACTGCGTTAGCGGGTCCTGGCTCTTTAGTCTTTTGGGAGGACAACAAGGCCGATGCCGTCGTATCCTCCCTTCCAGTTGCACCTGAATTTCGATTGGATCATGCGATAGTCGATTTGCGAGGACTTGCCGAGTAGCGAACGACCGATAGGAGTCACGACAAGATCGGCAACCTGGAGGCCCGCGATGTTCTCTTCCTTTCCCCTGAGCGCCAAGCCTTTTAATCTCTTGGTCACCTGAACGGCTTGCACGAAACGCGTGCCTCCGGATTTCAGCGTGAGCCAGGCCAGTCTCAGCTGCCGATCCAAGAATCGGTCACGCTTCTCCGCGACGATTACACCCGCACCAGCTCTGTCCCCAATCTCGTAGCAGAAGCGCTCGACCAACACTTCGAGTCCGAGATGATAGGGATCTACGGCGGCAAGGCCATAGCGGTCCAGATGTGCGTCTTTCCGGATGGCGCACGCCACGATCTGGAATTTCAGATCGGCCAATAGCTTGTTGAGCTCGGCATAGAAGTACCGTCGGAAGTCGGGATAGGCCAGGCGTTCAAAACCGTTCCGATTCCGAACCATATCCGCTGTATGAAGGATGAGGTCTTCCCGACCGAGAAGATCTTGTTTAAAGGCGTTTAACCTTTCGGCCATCTCTCCCTTGGCGTAATCCACCTCCAAGATGATGCCGCCAAGAATAAACAAAGGATACTGCGGGTCGATCACGGCCAGGCTGTGATCGCCGGACTCATCGAGAAAGAGAACCTTCATGTCGACGCTCCTCCCCACAAAACCCATTGGGGTCGGCAGAGCCTTGACCTGGCGCTGCTAAAACGGGAGCTAGCGCGCGAGGGCGGCGGTTCGGCCCGTCACCCCACAGAAAGCGGCGCGATGCGATCGATCTCGGCGAGGTCTTCCGGGCTCAGCTTCCAGCCCGCGGCTTTCACGTTGGCTTGGACCTGCTCGGGCTTCGTGGCTCCGGCGATGACGGAGGCGACGGCGGAGTGGCTGGCCAGCCAGGAGAAGGCGAGCTCGAGGAGGGTGTGGCCACGCGCGACGGCGAAGGCGGCCAGCTTCTCCGCGACCTCCTGGTTGCGCTCGGAGAGAAAGTGGGATTTGTCATTGCCCGTCAGGCGGGCTCCCTTGGGGCCGGGCTCGCCGCGCCGGTACTTGCCGGTCAAGAGGCCGCTGGCGAGGGGGAAGAAGGGGAGGAAGGCGAGGCCCTGCCTCTCGCACTCGGCGAGGACCTCTCGCTCGGGCTCGCGGTGCAGCAGACTGTACTCGTTCTGCACGCTGACGAAGCGCGCGGAGCCGTCCTTGACGGCGGCCTGCGCTTCGCGGATCTGCGCCGCGGTGAAGTTCGAGCAGCCGATCTCGCGCACCTTGCCGCTCTTGACCGCCTCGTCGAGCGCGGCCAGGGTGTGGGCGATGGGGGTCTCCGGATCGGGCTGGTGAAGCTGGTAGAGGTCGATGCGGTCGGTGCTCAGCCGGCGCAGGCTGTCGTCGAGGGCCTGGCGCACGTAGGCGGGCTTGGCGCCTTTCCTTCGGTCGTCGACCTTCATCCCGAACTTGGTGGCGAGGACGACATCGTGGCGCCGGCCGGCGAGCGCGCGGCCCATGAACTCCTCGCTCTTCGTGCCGCCGTAGATGTCGGCGGTGTCGAGGAAGGTGATGCCGGCGTCGAGCGCCGCGTGCACCACCTTCCGCGTGCCTTCGGCGTCGAGCCGGCCCCCGAAGTTGTTGCAGCCGAGGCCGACGAGCGAGACCGTAAGCGAGCCGATCTGTCGCGTTTCCATGATCCCGTCCGATGCCTAAGCCATGCCAGTTTTTTGTGCAGGGGCGGGGCTTGCCCCCGCCCGGGAGGGGACAAGCCCCTCCCCTACATAAAAAGCGGGCGTCATGGAGTCGCGGGAGTCAGGACGATGGCCGCCTGCCCCACCTCCTTCAAGCGGGCGTTGACCGCCGCGAGGTCCTTCGTCTTCACCGTCTCCCACGCGGCCACTATGGCGTCGAGGGTCGCCTTCGCCTGCTCGAAGCCGGACACGGCGTCGGGGGAGGGCGCGGCGTCGGCGCTTTCCACGGCGGCGGCGAGCTTGCCCAAGGCGTCGCTCACGAAGCGTAGGCTGGTGGTCGTTTTCGGCAGCAGCCACCAGGCGCTTGCGGGATGGGTGGCTCCCGAGATCTCCTGCACCCGCTTCCCCAGCGCGTCGAGCGCCTTGGCCGTCTCCGGGTTGGCGCCCTTGCGGCGCTCCGCGAGCGCCTCGTCGACCTTCTCGATCTCCTGCGATGCCTTGGCCTCACGGACACGCGCCTCCTCGATCCGGCGCGCCAGCGCAAGCTCCGCGGCGTAGGCCTCCGGCGGTAGCTTCATCCGCGGGTCGGGCGCCACCGTCAGCGGTTGGGTCGAGCGTGAGCCGTCGACCTCGAGGACGACGGTGTAACGGCCGGGTGGCGCCCAGGGGCCGTCGGCGCGCGGGTTACCCTCGGCCAACGCGGGGGCGGCGGCGTAGCGCAGCGGCCAGACGAAGCGGTGGAGGCCCGGCTCGCGCGACAGCACGATTGGCGGCGCCACCCATTC
>DATNKQ010000128.1:0-4059 GCA_035603315.1 Thermoanaerobaculia bacterium | reverse complement strand
CCTCTGGTGGTCGTGGCAACCCGAGATCCGCTCCATCTTCCGCGAGCTCGATCCGGAGATCTGGCGCACCGCCTATCACAACCCCGTGGCCATCCTGCGGCGGCTCTCTGAGGAAGAGATCGTCCGCCGGGTGCAGAACCTCGAGATGCAGACCCGCATCGACCAGGCCTTGAGGCGCCTGCGGGACTACCTGCGCGGCGCCGACTCCTGGGGTTTCACCCACGGCGGCAACCTCCTCGCCCGCCCCGTCGCCTACTTCTCCGCCGAGTTCGGCATCCACCAGTCGCTGCCCATCTACTCGGGCGGCCTGGGGGTCCTCGCCGGTGACCACCTGAAGAGCATGAGCGACCTCGGGGTGCCGGTCGTGGGCGTGGGACTCCTCTACCACGAGGGGTACGTCCACCAGCTCATCGACGAGCACGGCTGGCAGCAGGATCAGCTCGAACCGATCGAGGCCAAGGCGCTGCCCGTCGAGCCGATCGCGGGCGCCGACGGCGGGCAGGAGGCGGTAGTGGTGACCCTCCCGGGCCGCGACGTCCGCCTGCGCCTCTGGCACATGGCGGTCGGCAGGAGCGACCTCCTGCTGCTCGACGCGCGCGACGAGGCCAACGAGCCAGGCGACCTGTCGCTGACGGCGCAGCTCTACGGCGGCGATCAGAAGACCCGCATCCAGCAGGAGATGCTCCTCGGCGTGGGCGGGTACCGCGCCCTGGGGCGGATCGGCGTGCGCCCCTCGGTGCTCCACCTGAACGAGGGGCACTCGGCTTTCGCCCTCCTCGAGCGGGCGCGCCAGCTCGTCGAGGTCCAGGGCCTGGCGGCGGCCGATGCCCTCCGCGAAGTGGCCGCCAGCAGCGTCTTCACCACCCACACGCCGGTCGACGCGGGCCACGACCGCTTCCTTCCGGAGCTTGCATCGAGCCACCTCGAGCCGCTCGCCAGGGGACTCGGGATGCCCGTCGACGCGGTGCTGGCGCTCGGCTCCGAGCGCCCCGGCGAGGCGGGAGCGCCGTTCTGCCCAACCGTCCTGGCGCTCAACCTCACGCGGCGCTCGAACGGCGTCTCGGCTCTCCACGGCCGGGTGTCGCGCCGGATGTGGCAGCACCTTTACCCGCAGCGCACCGAGGAAGAGGTGCCGATCGGCCACATCACCAACGGCATCCACGTCCGCACCTGGCTGGCGGCCGACATGCACGGCCTCCTCGCCCACTACCTGGGGCCGGCCTGGCTGGACTCCGTCACCCGCCCCCAGCTCTGGCGGCGGATCGACGCCATCCCCGACGCCGAGATGTGGGAGGTCCACCAGGTGCTGAAAGCCCGGCTGCTGACCTTCGTGCGGCGCCGTCTCGCCGACCGCCGCGAGCGGCTGCAGCTCCCCGCGCCGGCCCAGGAGCCGCTCGCCGGCAACGTCCTCACCCTGGGCTTCGCCCGCCGCTTCGCGACCTACAAACGGGCCGACCTCCTCTTCCGCGACCCCGACCGGCTGGCGCGGCTGGTCGGCGATCCCGCGCGGCCGCTGCAGATGATCTTCGCCGGCAAGGCCCACCCCAAAGACGGCGGCGGCAAGGCCCTGGCGCAGCGGGTGGCGAGCCTGGAGAGCGACGCCCGGTTCGCCGGCCGCATCGTCTTCGTCGAAAACTACGACATGCACGTCGGGCGGCAGCTCGTGCAGGGGGTCGACGCCTGGCTCAACACGCCGCGGCGGCCGGAGGAGGCCTGCGGCACCAGCGGGCAGAAAGCGATCCTCAACGGGGTGCTCAACATCTCGATCCTGGACGGCTGGTGGGCGGAGGGCTATGACGGACACAACGGCTTCGCCGTCGGCGCCGGCGAGATCCATGCCGACGCCGAAGCCCAGGACGAGCGCGATGCGCTGGCGCTCTTCGAGACGCTGGAGAAGGAGGTCGTCCCTCTCTACTACGAGCGCGACGACGAGGGCATCCCGCGCGGCTGGATCGAGCGCGTCAAGCGCGCCATCCGCACCCTTGCCTGGCGCTACAACGCCGACCGCATGGTGATGGACTACGTCCGGCAGTGCTATCTGCCGGCCTCCGGCGGCGCCAGCTCGCGGATGCCCCCTTAGGAGCCGCTACCGCACCTGGTCAGCCTTGGCGGCGACGATGAAGTCGTTCCGGCTGAGACCGCCGATCGAGTGGGTCGAAAGCGCCACCCCGACTCTGCCCCAGCCGAGCGCAATGTCAGGGTGGTGCCCCTCGCCCTCGGCGACCTCGCCCAGCCGGTTGACGAAGTCCAAGGCCTGGCGGAAATCGGGGAAGCGATACTCCTTCCGCAGCTCCCCGTCGACGACCTGCCAACCCGGGAGCTGTGCGAGGAGAGCCTTCACCTCGTCCTCTCGCAACGGCGGCGTCCCCTTCTCGCAGGGGACGCATTTTGCGGCGGCCAGATCGCTCATCGTTCCTCCTCCCGCGGCGATTCTAACCCCATGGCACGTGGCTTGCGGTTCCCCGCGGTGAGCCGTCGCCTCCTCCGGTGGCGGCCCGACCGGGAGAGCCGATGCAGCGAACGTCCTGGGAGTCTTTCCGCCGCCGCCTCACCGAGCTCGATCCGCGCGAGCGGCGGGTGCTCCTCGGGGTGCTGTCGGCGGCCGGCGCCGTCTTCCTCGTGCCGCTCGCCTTCGCCGCCGTCTTCCTCGCCGCCGCTCCGCGCTTCCCGCGCGCGCCCTTCCAGCAGCCGTCGCGCCTCTATGGGCGTCCGGCGCGGCTCGCCGTCGGCTCCTCCGGCTCAGCCCAAGACCTGATCGCCGAGCTCTTGGCGGCTGGCTACCGCGAGGCGCCCGCGGAGCCCGCCGGTCGAGAGCTTCCCCCGGGCACCTTCCGCCAGGCGGGCGACGCCGTCGCCCTTCACCTTCGCCGCCATCCCACCCCGACCGGCCCCGCCCGCGAGGCCACCGTCGAGGCGGTCTTCGCTCACCGGGACGGCGGCGACCGGATCGCCTCGCTGCGGGTCGGGGGGAAGGCGGCGCAGGCTGTCGAGCTCGAGCCGCCGCTCCTCGCCTCCTACTTCGGGCCGGAGCTGAACGAGCGGAGACCATGCACGCTCGATCAGCTGCCGGATCGCGTTCCCCATGCCGTCCTGGCGGCCGAGGACGATGGCTTCTACACCCATCCCGGGGTCTCGCCGAGCGGCATCCTCCGGGCCGCCTGGGCGAACTTCCGCGGCGGGCAGATCCACCAGGGGGGCAGCACCCTCACGCAGCAACTGGTCAAGAACCTCTATCTCACCCAGAAGCGGACGCTGTCGCGCAAGGCCAGGGAGGCGGCCATCGCCCTGCTGATCGAGATGCGCTTCGGCAAGCGGGCCATCCTCGAGGCCTACCTGAACGAGATCTACTGGGGCAAGAGCGGCTCGGCCAACCTCATCGGGCTGGGAGCTGCCGCGAACGCCTACTTCGGCAAGGAGGCCTCCGAGCTCAACTTGGCCGAAGCGGCGACCCTGGCGGGGATGATCCGCGCCCCCGGCGAGTATTCGCCGGTCGCGCACCCAGAAAAGGCGATCGAGCGCCGCAACCACGTGCTCCAGCGGCTGGCGGACCTCGGCTGGGAGAAGCGGGAGGACGCCCTAGCCGCAGAGCGGCAGCCGCTCGCCCTCGCGCTGCACCGAGTCCTGGCGCGCCGCAGCGCCCCCTATTTCGCCGATGCCGCCGCCGCCGAGGCGCGCCAGCGGTTCGGGATCGAGGATCTGGAGAACAAGGGATACCTCCTCTTCTCCACCCTCGGCCGGCGCGAGCAGGCGCAGGCCGAAGAGGCGGTCGCCCAGGGACTGGCCGGCTTGGAGAAGGGACCCGAGAGGCGGCACGGCGGCGACGAGCCGCTGCAGGCGGCGCTCCTCTCGGCCGACCCGCGGGACGGCGCGATCCTCGCCTACGTGGGTGGCCGCGACCACTCGGCCAGCCAGTTCGACCGCATCTCCCAGGCCCATCGCCAGGCCGGCAGCGCCTTCAAGCCGGTGATCTATGCCGCCGCCTTCGCCGACTCGGTAGCCCTCCCCACCTCGCTGGTCAACGATTCGCCGATCCTCGTCCGCATGGGCGACCAGACCTGG
>DATNKQ010000110.1:0-2116 GCA_035603315.1 Thermoanaerobaculia bacterium | reverse complement strand
CCGCCCCAGAAGGGTGTTGAGGTCGCCGCGCGCTCCCAGGAGGAGGCCGCGGGCATTCCGCGCCTGGTTGTCGGCCTGGGCGGCGGCGAGCTCGGCCTGCAGGGCCTCCAGCCGCGGGGCGCCGCCGGCGGCGAAGCGTTGCCGGGCGGTCTCCAGGACGCGGCCGGCGAGGCTCACGACGGCCTCTCCCTCGGCGGCGCGGCGCTCCGCGGCGGCCAGGCCGAAGAAGGCGCGCCGCACCTGGTTGCGGACGTCGAGGGCGGTGCGGGCGAGGTCCGCCTCGCCGCTCCCCACCTGCGCCTCGGCGAGGGCGATCCGCCGCCGGCGCTTGCCCGCCGACTCGATGGGCTGCGACAGGGTGAGCGCCTCCTTCGGCGTCTCGCGGGTGCGCTCGAACGCCAGGTCGGGGTTCGGTCGCTCGCGCGCCACCTCGACCCCCGCCCGCGCCACCTCGCGCCCCAGGCGGGCGGCGGCGAGCGAGCGGTTGGCGGAGAGGGCGAGCGCGATGGCCTCGTCTAAGGCAAGCGCGGTAGGCTCGGCCGGCGGCTCCGCGGGAACGCCGGGAACCCCCTGGAGAGCGGCGATCAGCAGGGGGGCCAGGCAGAGCAGAGTGGCCAGCGGGGCCATGGCGGCAGAAAGTATCATGCCGACACGGCTCTTGCGGCGCCGGCGATCGTCGGTGCACGGAGAAAGCCCTAGGAGATTGCCATGCGAAACTGCAGACTCGCCGCGCTCCTCGCCCTCGCCCTGATCGCCGGTCCCGCCCTCGCCCAACCGGCACCCGCCCCGAAGGTCGCCGGGCCGACGGAGGTGGCGCAACCCCAGGACGGCGGGGCGACGGCCCCCGCGGAGCCCGCGGTCCCGGGCACCGAGGCGGCGAAGGACGTCGTCGTGAACTTCGGCACCGTCCTCCGCCGGGACTTCGAGCACCTGGTGACCGCGCCGGCCCACTGGGGCACGCGGGACTGGGAGATCTTCTCCGCCGGCACCCTGGGGGTGGTGGCGGTGGGCGCCCTCGCCGACCGCTCGGTGCGGGACAGCCAGGCGCGGATGCACAGCGCCACCGCCGACCGGATCGCCAGCGACTTCGAGATGTTCGGGAGCACGGTCTCCTTCGGCATCCTCGCCGCCTTCTATGCCGGCGGCGCGCTCGCCGGCGACGAGCGGGCCGAGTACGTCGCCGAGGACGGCGTCATCGCCAGCCTCCTCTCCCAGGTCGTCGTCATCCCCCTCAAGTACGCCGCCGGCCGCCGCCGGCCGCGCGACACCAAGGCCACCTTCGACTTCGCGCCCTTCTCGAACAACGCCTCCTTCCCCTCCGGCCACGCCGTCCAGGCCTTCCTGGTGGCGTCGGTCATCGGCGTCCACTACCCCTCCCCCTGGGTGCAGGTGGCGGTCTACGTCCCCGCCGCCCTGGTCGGCTACGCGCGCGTCCACCACCAGGCGCACTTCGTCTCCGACGTCACCGCCGGAGCCCTCATCGGCACCGCCCTGGGAAGGTCGCTCACCCACTTCAACCAGCACCTGCGCGGCAAGGTGGCCTTCGTACCCCTGGCGACCCCGCAGGGGAACGGCATGGCGGTGGTGCTGGACTTTTAGCGGGCGATCACGACTTTGCCGGAGCGGCCGGGGATCTCGCCGAGCGCCACGTCGCCAGCCACCGCCCTACCGCCCGCTTCGGCCGCCAGCAGCTGCATCGGCAACGTCTCGATGCCCTGCTCGCGATGCCTGGCGAGGAGCTGCTGGAACAGGCTGCGGTAGGCGAGCCCCTCGGTTTCGGCGTGGACGGTCAGCACCTCGTTCGCATCCGGCCGGTAGCGCTCCAGAAGACGAGCGACATAATTTTCCGGGGTGATGCCGTCGCGCCCCAGGTCCTCGTCGAGGGTCGACAGCGTGGTGGGGATCTCAAGCGTCGAGAGCACGCGCCCGCGGACGCGGGGGAAGAACGGCGGGGCGAGGCCGCGCGACACCGACAGGTAGTCGAAGCGGCGGGCTTCGAGCGCCTCGAAGGCATCGTCGGTCAAGTACCAGGCGGGGGCGGCGAAGGCGCGCGGCGGCGCGCCGAAGATCTCCGCGAAAGCGGCGGCGCCGCGGTCGAGCTGGGCGTCGATGGCCC
>DATNKQ010000101.1:0-12566 GCA_035603315.1 Thermoanaerobaculia bacterium | reverse complement strand
CGGCACCGGCCCTTCGTAGTCGATCGCCGTCCGCAGCTCGCGGCCGTTGAGCGCTCCCGCCACCTGCTGGATCGCCGCCCCCACCAGGTCCTCGGCGGTGTTGATCTCGGGCTGGAAGCGGATGGCGCCGGCGTTCAGCCGCGAGAGGTCCAGGAGGTCCGCCACCATGTGGTTCAGGCGGTCGGCCTGCTGCTCGATGACCGCCGCCCGCTCGTCGCCCCGACCGCTTTCCTCGGCCAGGTCGTGGGCGAGGGCCTTGATGGTCGTCAAGGGGGTGCGGAGGTCGTGCGACACCGAGGCCAGGACGGCATTCTTCAGGCGGTCCGCCTCGCGCAGCGCCGCCGCGTGCTCGGCCTCGGCGATCAGACGGACCCGCTCGGCGCCGAGCGCCGCGACCTCGGCGGCGTGGCGGCGGGCGGCGTCGGCCTGGGCGTTGGCGTGCCCCAGGAGCTGCGTCGCCACCGTCGCGGTGGCCAGGAAGGCCACGAGGATGACCCAGTCCAGCGGCTTGTCGACCGACAGCCGGTCGTACGGCTGCTGGAGGAAGTAGTCGATGAGGAAGAAGCAGGCGCCGGCCAGGAAGAAGCCCAGGCTCCGCCCGCCGGCGACGCTGCCGCCGAGGACGACGAGGAGGTAGAGGAGCGCCACGTGGGCCTGATCGGTGTCGCCGCGCAGCGCGATCATGGCGAAGGTGACGAGCAGGAGGATCACCGTCCACAGGAGCCAGGGGCCGGCGCGCCGGAAGGGCGAGAGCTGCATGGCGAAGCCTTACCGCGGCATCTCGAGGCGGTAGCCGACCCCCGGCTCGGTGACGACGAGCCGCGGGCGCACGGCATCGCGCTCGATCTTCCGGCGCAGGTTGGCGACGTGGACGCGCAGGTACTGCTGCGGATCGCCGAAGGCGCGGCCCCAGACGGCGTTGAAGAGCTGCCGGTGGGTGAGCGTCCGGCCGGCCTGGGTGATGAAGGTGCGCAGCAGCTCCCACTCGATGGGCGTCAGGTGGACGGCCTCCTCGCCGCGCTTCACCGTCCTTGCCACCAAGTCGACGACGAGGTCGCCCAAGGCCACCGGCTGCGTGCCGCCGGCGGGAGCCGACTGCACTCGCCGCAGGTTGGCGCGGATGCGGGCGGTGAGCTCCAGGGTGCTGAAGGGCTTGGTGACGTAGTCGTCCGCGCCGATGTCCAGGAGCAGCGCCTTGTCCTCGTCGGAGTGGCGGGCGGAGAGGACGACGATCGCCGCGCTCGACCACTTGCGGATCTCGCGGCAGACCTCGATCCCGGGGATGTCGGGGAGGCCCAAGTCGAGGATCACCAGCACCGGCCTCTCGGCGGCGGCCAGGTCGATGGCCTGGCTGCCGGTCTCCGCCTCGACGACTCTCTCGACCTCGCCCGCCAGGGCGTTCCGCAAGACCCGGCGGATCTGCGGCTCGTCGTCGACGATCAGTGCGGTGCCCTCGCGCATCGTTATCCATCTTAACGCCGCGAAGGGCTCGGTATCGGCGGAGCCCGACACCTGGTTATGTAGGAAACGCTTTTCTACTACAAACCAAGGAGACCCTCATGGCTCGCAAACTGTTCGCCGTCGTCTTCATGCTCGCGCTCTTCTGCATCGCCCCCGTGCCGGTCCTCGATCATGCCTCGGCGCTGAGCTCCGCGCCGCAAGTCGCCGCGCCGCTCTTCACGACCCCGGCTCCGTCGTTCGGCGCCTCCTGCACCCAGCACGTCTGCAACATCTGCGCGAATTCCGGCCTGGCCTGCGACCCGATCCCGTACTGCCACTGCGATTGAAAACTGTTTATCTCAGCTCCTGGGAAGCGCGAAGGCAGGCCGCGTAACGGTGGGCGATGAATCGATGGAGAGCGAGCGCGGAGCCGCACATCAGCAACAAGCCTCCGAGCTCCATGAGAAGTAGAGCGCCGGGTCCGCGCGGCGAAGGAACACCGCGTGCGTGTGCCCAACCCCATGCGTAGGCGAAGCCGAGGTCTTGAAACAGAATAACTGCCGCGATCGCAAGCGCACACCAGGCAAGCAGCACGACGACAATCGAGCGCACCGGGTGGACCGAGCGCTCTCCCGATCCCCGCAGGGTGCGGCGCCTTTTCCATAGCACGAGCCATGACGCTAGGGGCGCCCCGATACCGACTGCCGGTGGGCCGAAGAGCGCCAAGAAGAGAGAAGCGGACGTGAGATCCATGATCATACGGCCGGAGGCGCTTCCGCGGCTGGTGCGCTGCCCGGCGCCTGTCCGCCGCGCCGCTCGCGCGCCAGCACGCTGTGCCGCCGCCCGTAGAAGGCGTAGATCGCCAGCCCGACGAGGAGCCAGATCAGGAGCCGCAGCCAGTTCTCGGGCGGCAGGCTGAGCATGAGGAGGAGGCAGCTCAAGACTCCCAGGATGGGGATCAGGGGGACCAGGGGGACGCGGAAGAGGCGCTCGGCGTCGGGGTGGGTGAGGCGGAGGACGGGGATCGCGGCGCAGACGATGACGAAGATGAGGAGGGTCCCCAGCACCGCCACGTTGACGAGGACGTCGATGGGGAGGAAGGCGGTGACGCAGCCTACGAAGAGGCCGGTCGCCAGCGTCGCCTTGTGGGGAGTGCGGAAGCGGGGGTGGACGGCGGCGAAGAAGCTCGCCGGCAGGAGGCCGTCGCGGGCCATGGCGAGGAGGATGCGCGGCAGCGAGAGCAGGAGGACGAGGAGGACCGTGGTGATGCCGGCCACTCCGGCGAGCGCGATCAAAAGCTTGGCCCAGCCCATGCCGACCTGCGCGAAGGCGTTGGCGAGCGGCGCGTTGAGGTCGAGGCGGTCGTAGCGCACCATGCCGGTGACTACCGCGACGACCCCCATGTAGAGGACGGTGCAGAGGGCGAGCGACGAGAGGATGCCGATCGGCACGTCGCGCTGCGGGCGCTTCGCCTCCTCGGACTGCGTGGAGACGGCGTCGAAGCCCAGGTAGGCGAGGAAGGCGAGAGCGGCCCCCGCCAGCATGCCGAGGGGCCGGCCGCCGGGGTCGGTGTGGCCCAAGAGGGTCTTGCCGAAGAGGACGACGCCGGTCATGCCGTAGGGCGCGAAGGGATGCCAGTTCCGGGGGTCGACGTGGAAGGCGCCGACGACGATGACGAAGAGCACGGTCGAGAGTTTCAACGCCACCATGACGACGTTGAAGCGCGCGCTCTCGCGGATGCCGATGACGAGGACGATGAGCAGCAGGCCGACGATGACAACCGCCGGCAGGTTGATCAGCGAGCCCGTGGGAACCAGGCGTCCGAGCACCGGGTCGTAGCGCACCACCGGACCGGAGATGGCCAGCGGCAGGGTGACGCCGAAGGAGCCGAGGACGCTCTGCAGGTAACCGGACCAGCCGTTCGCCACCAGCGCCGCGCCCATCGCGTACTCGAGCACCAGGGCCCAGCCGACGATCCAGGCGAGGAGCTCGCCCAAGCTCGCGTAGGCGTAGGTGTAGGCGGAGCCGCAGACCGGCACGGCGGAGGCGAACTCGGCGTAGCAGAGGGCCGCGAAGAGGGCGGCGACGCCGGCGACGACGTAGGAGAGGATGAGCGACGGACCGGCCGTCTGGCGGGCGATGGCGCCGGTGGTGACGAAGATGCCGGCGCCGATGATGGCGCCCATGCCGACGGCCGTGAGCTGCACCGGCCCGAGCGCCCGCCGCAGCCGATGGTCGCCCTCCTCGTTCGCTTCGGCGAGGATGCGGTCGAGCGGCTTGCGGGCGAAGAGCGGGTGCGCCATGAAGCGGTCCTCCGGAGGCGCCTTGCCTCAGCCGGCTGTCACCGTGAGAGCGTGTGAATTTTTGTCGGAGGCCGATCATCCGACGCGATTGCCGCGCAAGAACTTAGGCCTGTCATCCCGAGCGTGAGCGAGGGACCTGGGTGGGGGGAGGCCTCCCAAATCTTTGATAGCAAAGGCTTTCTCGCCGCCCTTCCCCCAGGTCCCTCGCTCTCGCTCGGGATGACAATCGGGGAGGACGTGCCCCGGGGGTAGTGACTGAGTCTCGGCAAATCTTCACACGCTCTCAGGGTGACAATTCATAGGTTTGCACGCTATAGATGAAAGACCTCCGAGAAAAACGTTCTTGCGATCGTCGAACCGCGACAGTCTATGTCAAGCGGTCCGCCTCGGGACGGCGCCCGCCCCTCAGTCCACCCGCCAAGTTGCTATAATCCCTTCTACGACCATGATTTCCCGCCTGCTCCCGTCCCCACCCCGCCCCTCTCTTCCGGCAGCGTTGACGTCGATCGCCGGCCTGCTGCTGGCCGGCCTGCTGCTGGCCGCCGCGGCTCCGCGGCCGGCGGCGGCTCCCGGACCTGGTGGCGCCAATGAGGTGCTGACCATCCGCGTGCACTCGATCATCCAGCCGGCGGCTGCCGAGTTCATCACCGGCGCCATCGCGCGGGCGGACGGGGAGGGGGCGCGGGCGCTGGTCATCGAGCTCGACACGCCGGGCGGCCTCATGACCTCGATGCGGGACATCTTCACCGCCATGCTGGCGGCGCGGACGCCGGTCGTCGTCTACGTGGCGCCCTCCGGCGCCGAGGCCGCCTCGGCGGGGTTCTTCCTGCTGATGGCCGCCGACGTGGCGGCGATGGCGCCGGGCACCAACGCCGGCGCCGCCCACCCGGTGGGCGGCCAGGGGGAGACGATCGAGGGGACGATGGGCAAGAAGGTGGAGGAGGACGCGGCGGCGACCATCCGCTCGCTCGCCCGGCGCAACGGCAGGAACGAGCCGCTGGCCGAGGCGGCGGTGCTGCAGAGCCGCTCCTTCACCGCTGACGAGGCGCTCAAGGCGAAGCTCATCGACCTCGTAGCCCCCAGCCTGCCCAAGCTGCTGGCGGCGCTCGACGGCCGCACCATCCAGCGGGGGGAGGCGCCCGTCGTCCTCCACACCGCCGGCGTGCCCGTGCGGGAGCTCGAGATGTCGCCGCTCGGCAAGCTGCTGTCGACGATCGCCCACCCCAATATCGCCTACATCCTGCTCACCCTGGGCGGCCTCGGGCTGTTCTTCGAGCTGTCGCACCCGGGCGCCGTGCTGCCCGGGGTGGTGGGCGCCGTCTGCCTGATCCTCGCCTTCTACGCGCTGTCGGTCTTGCCCGTCGACTACGCGGGGATGGCGCTCCTCCTCCTGGCGCTGATCTTCTTCGTGGCCGAGCTCAAGGTGGCGAGCCACGGCATGCTCACGCTCGCCGGCATCCTCTCCCTCATCTTGGGCTCGGTCATGCTGTTCAAGAGCCCGGAGCCGGCGCTCCGCGTCAGCACCAGCGTCATCGCCTCGCTGGCGGCCTTCGCCGGCCTGGTGGTCGGCTTCCTCACCTGGCGGGTGGTCAAGGCCCGGCGCGCGCCGGTGCGCACGGGGCTGGAGGGGATGCTGCACGAGCACGGCAGGGCGCAGACTCCGCTCGCCCCGCGCGGCAAGGTCTTCGTCCACGGCGAGATCTGGGACGCCGTCCTCGATCCGCCGGGAGAGCCGGTGGCCGGCGGCGAGACGGTCGAGATCGTGGCGGTCGAGGACTTCACCTTGCGGGTGCGGCCGTTGCGGCCGGCCCGATCCGCTTAAAGCCAGAGAGGACCTCATGGAATATTACGGCATCTTCTTAGTCGTCGCCGTGGCGCTGTTTCTCTTCTCGCGCTGGGTCAACATCCTCAACGAGTACGAGCGCGCCGTCACCTTCTGGCTCGGCCGGCTCTCCGAGCACCCCAAGGGGCCCGGCCTGGTGCTCATCTTCTGGCCCTTCGAGCGCATGATCAAGGTGCCGCTGCGGACGGTGGTGCACGACATCCCGCCGCAGGACATCATCACCCGCGACAACGTCTCGGTGAAGGTCTCGGCGGTGGTCTACTTCCGGGTGGTCGAGCCGACGCGGGCGATCGTCGAGGTGGAGAACTACCTCTACGCCACCAGCCAGCTGGCCCAGACGACCCTGCGCTCGGTGCTCGGCCAGGCGGACCTCGACGAGCTGCTCTCGCAGCGCGAGAAGCTCAACACGCGCCTCCAGGAGATCATCGACAACCATACCGACCCCTGGGGGATCAAGGTGTCGATGGTCGAGGTCAAGCACGTCGACCTGCCGCAGGAGATGCAGCGCGCCATGGCGCGGCAGGCGGAGGCGGAGCGCGAGAAGCGCGGTAAGATCATCCACGCGGCGGGCGAGCTGGAGGCGTCGGTCAAGCTGGGCGAGGCGGCGGACATCATCTCCAGGAACCCCGTGACCCTGCAGCTGCGCTACCTCCAGACCTTGACCGAGATCGCCTCGGAGAAGAACTCGACGATCATCTTCCCGCTGCCGATCGAGATGATGAAATCCTTCTTCGGGCACACACCGGAACCGCGAGCGGTGGAGCCGAAATCGACGTGAGCGAACCGCACGAGCCCAGCTACTACGAGATCGCCCTCACCAACCGGCAGGTCGTCATCGCCTTCGTCATCCTCCTGGGCTGTCTCCTGGCGGCCTTTTTCTCCGGCGTCTGGATCGGCCGCGGCGCCGGCGACCGCGCCGACCGCGAGCAGGTGGCGCACGCCACCTCGCCCGCCCCGCCGGCCGCCGAGGGGCGGAGCCTGGAGGAGCTGAAGTTCTTCACCGATCAAGGCAAGAAGCGCGGCCGGCAGCAGAGCCAAGTGGGCCTCAACCCGCCGCCCGCCCAGCCCGCACCGACCGCCGCGCCCCCCGCCGCACCGACCTCCACCGCGCCGTCTCCGCCACCGGCGAGCCACGCTCCAGCCGCCCGGCCGGCAGCGCCGCCCGTCCCCGAGACGCAGCACCCGTCCCCAGCCGCCCCTTCCGCCAGCCGCCCGAGCGCCAGCGATCGCGCCCCGGCCGGCGACGCGGGAGCCGACACCGTCCGTCCCCGGCCGCTGCCGGAGAGCGTCGGTTCCGTCTCCGCCGGCCGCGGCAACCCGCCGGCGGCGGCGCCGACGCAGCCCGGCGGCGGCTCGGTGGTCGTCCAGGTCTTCGCCTCCGCCGACGAAGCGGAAGCGCAGAAGGTGCGGAACCGGCTGACGGCGGGCGGGCTGCAGGCCTTCCTGTCGCCGCTGACCGTCGACGGCCGCACCATGTACCGCGTGCGCATCGGCCCCTTCGCCTCCCGCCCGGTGGCCCAGAAAGAGGCCGAGCGGGTGCGGAAGACCTACAAGCTGGACACCTGGTTGACGGAGTAGCCGTCCCCCTCCCGCCCGTCCCTCGAGCCGCGGTGAAATCGCTCCTCTGGCTCCTGCTGGCCGCCGGCGGCGGCGTCCTCTGGGCGCTCTGCTTCGAGCGCCAGCCCTTTCTCCTGGCGCCCTGGGTGGCGCTGGCGCCGCTCTTCCTCCTCCTGCTCCTGCCGCCCCGCCGGGCCGCCGCGCTCGGCTTCGTGCACGGCTTCGCCAGCTGGATGACCGCCCTCTCCTGGATCGCCTCCACGCTGGTGACCTATGGCGGCCTGCCGAAGGCGGCGTCGGTCCCCCTCCTGGCGATCCTCGCCGCCTACCTGGCCCTCTACCACGCCGCCTTCGCCGGGCTGGGGGCGCGGCTGTGGCGGCGGGGCGGGGGACTGGCCCTCTGGGGCCTTCCCGCCCTTTGGGTGGCGCTCGAATGGCTGCGCACCTATCTGGGCGGCGGCTTCCCCTGGAACCTCGCCGCCTATGCCTGGGTGGGGGTGCCGGGGGCGTTGCCGCTCGCCGCCTGGATCGGCGCCTACGGCGTCTCGTTCCTGGTCCTGACCGCCAACGCCGGGGTCGCCATGGCGGTGGCCCGCCGGCGCTGGGAGCCGCTGGCGGCGGGGCTCGCGCTGCCCCTCCTCCTCCTGCCTCTCGGCGGCCGCTGGAGCACGCGCCAGGGCGCCGAGATGGTCGCTCCCGCCCCCTTCGCCGGCACGCCGGTGCGCCTCCTCCAGCCCAACATCCAGAACCTCACCCGCTTCGAGGCGGCGGCGGTCTACCGCAACTATCGGAAGGTCCTCGACCTCTCGACCGCCGCCTGCGAGGAGGGGACTCTCGTCATCTGGCCGGAGAGCGCCGCCTGGCCCTTCAGCTTCGAGCGCGACGCCGACTTCGCACGCGATCTCGCGGGGCAGGTCCGCCGCGGCTGCACAGTGCTCTTCAACTCCACCCACGAGGTGGGCGGCTTCGTCTACAACTCGGCCTTCCTGTTGAGCCCCGGCGCGCCGCCGGCGCGCTACGACAAGCGCCACCTCGTCCCCTTCGGCGAGTACGTGCCGTTTCGCGGAGTCTTCTCCTTCATCGACAAGCTGGCGCGCGAGGCGGGCGAGTTCCGGTCCGGCGAGGGAGTCCACCTCCTCCCCTGGGGGGACGAGCGGATCGGCATGTCGATCTGCTACGAGGTGGTCTTCCCCGACGAGGTGGCGGCCCTCGTCCGCGCCGGCGCCACGGTTCTCGTGACGATCACCAACGACGCCTGGTACGGCGACACCGCAGCCCCCTGGCAGCACTTCCGCGCCGCCCGCTTCCGCGCCGCCGAGAACCGCCGGCCGCTGCTGCGGGCCGCCATCACCGGCGTCTCCGCCCTCATCGCCCCGGACGGCTCGGTCGCCGCCGAGATCGACCTCTTCCGGGAAGGGGTGATCCGCGCCCGCGTCGCCGGCCGCTCGCGGCTCACCCCCTTCGCCCGCCACCCCCGGCGCGTGCCGGCGCTCTGCTCGTTCCTGGCCGCGTTTGCTATCATCTGGACCTTCAGGAAACCGCCCGGGAGCCCGCCATGATCGCCGCCGACGTCCAACAGCGCATCGACCAGCTCAAAGACCAGCTCGAGAACCTCCGGGGGTATCTTTGAGGACGCCGGCCTGGAGCGGCGCCTGGCCGAGATCGACCACCAGCTGGAAGACGCCGGCTTCTGGAACGACCGCGCGAAGAGCGCCCCCATCCTGCAGGAGCGGCGCGGCCTGGAGCGCCGCCTCGAAACCCTGAAGCGCCTGCGCGCCGACGCCGACGAGCTGACCGCCTGGGGCGAGCTCCTGGCGGAGGGCGAGGGCGACCCCGAGGTCGAGCGCTTCCTCGACCGCCTGGCGGGCGAGCTCGCCGCGCTGGAGCTGCAGCTCAAGCTCTCCGGTCCCGACGACGACAAGAACGCCATCGTGGCCATCCACCCGGGGGCCGGCGGCACCGAGTCGCAGGACTGGGCGGAGATGCTGCTCCGCATGTACCTGCGCTGGGCGGAGCAGCACGGCTACGAGGTGGAGATGCTGGAGCGCCAGGACGCCGACGAGGCGGGGATCAAGAGCGCCACCTTCGCCGTCCGCGGCCCCTACGCCTACGGCTACCTCTCCGGCGAGGCCGGCGTCCACCGCCTGGTGCGGATCAGCCCCTTCGACTTCCAGGGCCGCCGCCACACCTCCTTCGCCTCGGTCGACGTCTACCCGGAGGTGGACGACGACGTCGTCATCGAGGTCGAGGACAAGGACCTGCGGATCGACACCTACCGCTCCTCGGGGGCCGGCGGCCAGCACGTCAACAAGACGGAGTCGGCGGTGCGCATCACCCACCTGCCGAGCGGCATCGTCGTCGCCTGCCAGAACGAGCGCAGCCAGATCAAGAACCGCGCCATGGCGATGAAGGTGCTGCGCTCGCGGCTCTACGACCGCGAGATGCAGAAGCGCGCCGCCGAGCAGGCCGAGCGCGAGGGAAAGAAGATGGACAACGCCTGGGGGAGCCAGATCCGCAGCTATGTCCTCCACCCCTACCGCATGGTCAAGGACCACCGCACCGGCGCCGAGGTCGGCGACGCCGACCGCGTGCTCGACGGCAACCTCGACCCCTTCATCGAGGCCTGGCTGAAGGGCCAGATGGGCACGCCGGGAGAGATCCCGTCCTGACGCCTCTCCGGCTCGACTACGTGTCGCCGCTGCCGCCCGTGCGCACCGGCATCGCCGACTACAGCCTCGATCTCCTGCCGTTCCTCGCCGCCCTCGCCGACGTCCGCCTGGTGCGCCTGCCGGGTCAGCCGGTCGACCCCGCCGTCGCCCTGCGCTGGCCACTCGTCGAGGCGGGGGAGACCGGCACCGGCGGCCGGCTGCCGCTCTACCAGATGGGCAACAACCGGCACCACGAGGGGGTGCTGGAGCTGGCTCTGCGCATCCCCGGGGTGCTCACCCTCCACGACGTCGTCCTCCACCACCTGCTGCTCGACGTCACGCTCGGCCGCGGCGTCTTCCCTCCCTACCGGGAGCGCCTCACGCGCGATCACGGCTGGATCGGCGACGCCGCCTCGCGGGCGAAGAAGTGGCACGCCTATGGTGACGCGCCGGTCTTCGCCCTGCCGGCCCACCGCACCCTCCTCCTCGCGCAGCGCGGCGTCCTCGTCCACAGCCGCTGGGCGGAGGCGATGGTGCGCGAGGAGGTCCCGGAGGCGCGGGTGCGGGCGATCCCCATGGGGGTGCCCCTGTCGCCCGCCGCCGACCCCGCGGCCGGCCGCGCGCTGCGGCGCCGCCTGGGGCTGCCGGAGGACGCGCCGGTCGTCGGCTCCTTCGGCTTCCAGACGCCGATCAAGCGCACGGAGACCGCCCTCGCCGCCCTCGCCGCGCCGGGCCTCGAGCGCGTCCACCTGCTGATCGTGGGGGAGTCGGCCGCCGTCATGGACCTCGAAGGGGAGGCGCGGCGGGCGGGGGTGGCGGCGCGGGTGCACGTGGCAGGCTTCCTCCCCTACGCCGACTTCGCGGCCGCCATCGCCGCCACCGATCTCTGCTTGAACCTCCGCTACCCGACCGCCGGCGAGACCTCGGCGTCTCTCCTGCGGGTGCTGGCGGCGGGACGGCCGGCCCTGGTCTCCGACTACGCGCAGTTCGCCGACCTGCCGCCGGAGATCGCCGGGAAGGTGCCGCTGGCGGCGCGGCGGGAGGACGAGGCGGCGGGCCTGGCGGCGGCGCTCCGCGGCCTCCTCGCCGGACCCGATTCCGCGGAACGCCTGCGGGCGATGGGGGAGGCGGCGCGGGAGCACGTGCGTCGCCACCACGACCCGGCGCGCGCCGCGGCAGCCGTCGTCGCGGCCTGCCGGGAGTGGGAGAGCCTGCCGCCGCCCGGAAGCGATCTGCCGGGGCCGGAGCTGCCGCCGCCCTCCACCATCGCCTGGCACGAGCTCCCCGGCGAGATCGAGGTCGGCGGCGTCGAGCGCCCCTGGCCGGAGGGGGAGCGGCGGACGATCCATATCCGCCTGCGCAACGCCGGCTTCGCCCGCTGGCTGGCGGGCGACCGCGGTCCCGGCGGGATCGCCGTCTCCCTCAAGCTCTTCTCCGGCGGCGAGGATCTGTTGGAGGGCCGCCGCTGGCTCGCCCTGCCGCGCGACGTCGATCCCGGCCAAGAGGTGCGCTTCGAGGCCGAGGTGCGGCGCCCGCCGGGACCCGCCCGCCTGCGCGTCGAGCCCCACCTCTTCGGCGGCCTCAGCTTTTCCTTCCTGGGCGGCCCCTGGTGGGAAGGCGAGCTGTGAGCGGCAAGCGGAGCCCCTTCTGGGAAGCCGCGAGCTGGACGGTGCTCGGCCTCCTCCTCGTCGCCACCCTCGTCGCGACCCTGCGCTTCGACCGCGCCGGCCGGCCGTCGCTGGTGGGCGACGAGGCGACCTACGCCATGCAGGCGGCGAGCCTCGCCGAGGACGGCGACCTCGCCTACACCCGGGCCGACTATGACCGCTTCCGCCGGCAGTGGGGAGGGCAGCCGGACGGACTGGTCCTTCAGAGCCGCGACGGCGGCCGCCACCTGACCTACGGCAAGCCCTTCCTCTACGCCCTCGTGGCAGCCCCCTTCGTGCGGCTGTCGCCGCTCAACGGGGCGCGGGTGGCGAACGCCCTCCTCCTCGCCGCCGCCGCGTTAGCAGCGGCCCACACCCTGCGCCGCCGGCTGGGCGCCGCCGCCCCCCTGTGGGTGGCGGCCTTCGTCTTCGCCTCGGTCGCCTTCGCCTACGTCTTCTGGGTCCATGCCGACCTCTTTCTCTTCGCGGCGACCGCCCTGGGCTTCGCCATTGTCTATGGTGCGGGGGGCGGCGAGCGCGAGTCGGCTGCCGCCCCGCCGCCGGAGATCTACGGCGAGGAGCCCGCCTCCCGCTCGTGGCGACCCTTCGGACGGTTCTTCGCCGCCGGGCTGCTGATTGCCATCCCCGGCGCCTTCCGCCCCTTCTACCTCGCCCTCCTGCTGCCGGCGGCGCTGGCGGTGCCGCGGGAGCGCCGGCGGGAGCGGGTGGCGGGGCTCGCCGGCCTGGCCGCCGGGGCGGCCTTCCTGCTGCTCCTCACCGCCCTCGTGCAGTGGCACGCCGGCGGCTCGTGGACCGGCTACGGCGGCGAGCGGCAGGGCTTCTATCCGCGCACCGGCTATCCGGAGGTCGACTTCCCGGCGAGCCAGTGGGAGCGGTCGCTGCAGCGCTGGGGCAACACCTCGTGGATCCAGGAGGGGGCGATCGACGTCCGCCTCGACCGCCGCCTGCTCGGCTGGGACGCCCTCTACTTCCTGGCCGGGAGGAACGTCGGCGTCTTGCCCTACTTCCTGCCCCTCCTCCTGGGCTTCGCCGCCTGGCGCGGCGAGCGCGGCCGCTGGGCGATCCCGCTCGCCGTCTTCCTCGCCGCCGCCGGCTTCCTCTTGGTGCG
>DATNKQ010000097.1:0-30440 GCA_035603315.1 Thermoanaerobaculia bacterium | reverse complement strand
GCCGGCCGAGATGCATCGCCGCAGGCTCGACAGGTCGTAGCCTGCGGCCAGGTCGCACACGGCGCGAAAGGCGGTCGGCACGGTGAAACAGACGGTCGCCCGGTGGTCCGCGATCCCCTGCAGGAGCTGCGGCGGGGCGGTCTGCTCGAGCAGCAGCGTGGCGGCGCCGAAGCGCAGGGGGAAGAGCAGCAGGCCGCCCAGGCCGTAGGCGAAGGCGAGCGAGGGCGAGCCGCAGAAGACGTCGTCCGCCGTCGGCTGCAGGACGTAGCGCGGGAAGCAGTCGGTCACCGCCAGGACGTCGCGGTGGAAGTGCAGGGTCCCCTTGGCCTTGCCCGTCGTGCCGGAGGTGAAGAGGATGACCGCCGCGTCGTCGTCGGCGGTATCGCAGGGTGAGAAGTCGGCGGCCTTGCCTTGCATCAGTGCCTCGAGCGACCCCTCGCCGCCGCCGCCCTGGAAGTGGACGACCCGCGCTCTGCCCACCCCTCCCATCGCCTGCTCGCAGTCGGCGGCGATGCGCGCGTCGGTCAGGGCGAGGCGGATGCGGGCCTTGTCGGCGATGTAGGCGAGCTCGCGCTGCCGCAGCATCGGCATGGTGGGGACGGCGACCCCGCCGGCCTTGACCACCGCCAGCCAGGAGGCCGCGAGGAGCGGGGTGTTGGGAGAGCGCAGCAGCACCCGGTTCCCCGGCACCAGCCCCAAGTCCTCGACGAGGACGCGGGCGATGCGGTTGACCGCCGCCAGCAGCTCGCCGTAGCTCCAGCGGCCACCCGGAAAGAGGATCGCCGTGCGCTCGCCGCCGCCGCGGGCGACCTGGGTGTCGAGGAGCTCGGCGGCGCAGTTCAGCCGCCGCGGATAGGCGAGCTCCGGCACCCCGGAGAACAGGAGGTCGGGCCACAGCTCGCGCGGCGGCAGGGAGTCGCGGCAGAAGGTGTCGAGGTGGCCGGAGGGCTCGAGGTCGTGCGTCTGGCGAAAATAACAGAGATCGGCGCCCGGGAGGGAGGCCCCGCGGGTAGTGTCCGGATTTGACCTCGCTCCGCTCTTTCGGGGGCGCGCCCTGGACCTCCTAGCGCCTGCAGAATGAATGGTGGGGCGCTGCCAATCGCTGCGCGAGGTCAAATCGGACACTACCCCCCAGGGTGGAAGCGCGCGGCTTGCGCCGGGCGAATTCGGGGCGTTACTATGGCGCCCTCAAGCTACAGGGGAGGGAAGGCCATGGCTCCAATCGCCCCGATCGCGCTCACAGTCAACGGAAAAAACCACCGGGTCGACGTCGAGCCGCGGACGCTGCTCGTCGAGCTCCTGCGGGAGAACCTTCGCCTCACCGGGACGCACGTAGGCTGCGACACCAGCCAGTGCGGCGCCTGCACCGTCTGGGTCGACGGCAAGTCGGTCAAGAGCTGCTCCATGCTGGCGATGGAGGCCGACGGCGCCGAGGTGACGACCATCGAGGGGCTGGCGGAGAACGGCGAGCTGCACCCCATGCAGGCGGCGTTCCACGCCTGCCACGGGCTGCAGTGCGGCTTCTGTACCCCCGGCATGGTGATGAGCGCCGCCGAGCTGGTGCGGCGCACTCCCCATCCCAGTGAAGGCGAGGTGCGGCACTGGCTGGAGGGCAACCTCTGCCGCTGCACCGGCTATCACAACATCGTGCGCGCCGTTCTCGAGGCTGCGGAGAGGATAGCGGGAGGTCCGCGATGAGCGCCGCCGGTGGCCAGGGCATGGGCGCCGCCGTCCTCCGCAAGGAGGACCGCCGCTTCCTCCTCGGCAAGGGGAGGTACACCGACGACCTGCAGCTCCACGAGCAGAGCTGGGCGGTCTTCGTGCGCTCGCCCCACGCCCATGCGGCGATCCGTTCGATCGACGCCGCCAAGGCGCTGGCGGCGCCGGGCGTGCTCGCCGTCCTGACCGGCGACGACGTGGCCGCCGACGGCCTGGGCGGCATCCCCTGCGGCTGGCAGATCAAGAACAAGGACGGCTCGGTCATGGTCGAGCCGCCGCACCCGGCGCTGGCCCAGGGGAAGGTCCGCCACGCCGGCGATCCGGTCGCCATGGTGATCGCCGAGACCAAGGCGCAGGCCAAGGACGCGGCGCAGCTGGTGGAGGTCGACTACGACCCGCTCCCGGCGGTCGCGCATCTACCGGCGGCGGTCGCACCGGGCGCTGCGCAGGTGTGGGACGAGGCCCCCGGCAACGTCTGCTTCGACTGGCACCTGGGCGACGCCGCGGCCACCGACGCCGAGTTCGCGCGGGCCGCCCGCGTCGTCGCCCTCGACCTCGTCAACAACCGCGTGGCCCCCAACGCCATCGAGCCGCGCGCTGCCAACGGCCACTACGACGCCGCCGAGGATCGCTACACCCTCTACACGACGTCGCAGAACCCACACTTGATCCGCCTCCTCCTGGGCGCCTTCACCCTCAAGGTGCCGGAGCACAAGCTCCGCGTGGTGGCGCCGGACGTCGGCGGCGGCTTCGGGTCGAAGATCTTCCACTACGCCGAGGAGCTGCTCGTCCTCTGGGCCTCCAAGCGGGTCGGCCGGCCGGTCAAGTGGACCGCCGAGCGGAGCGAGTCCTTCCTCTCCGACGCCCACGGCCGCGACCACGTGACCCACGCCGAGCTGGCCCTGGACGGGGACGGCAAGTTCCGCGCCCTGCGCGTCCGCACGCTCGCCAACCTGGGGGCGTACCTGTCGACCTTCGCCCCCGCCATCCCGACCTACCTCCACGGCACGCTGCTCTCGGGGCCCTACGTCATCCCCGCCATCTACGTCGAGGTGAAGGCGATCTTCACCCACACCGTCCCCGTCGACGCCGTGCGCGGAGCCGGGCGGCCGGAGGCGACCTATCTGCTCGAGCGCCTGGTGGACAAGGCCGCCCGCGAGACCGGCGCCGACCGCGTGGAGATCCGGCGGAAGAACTTGATCCAGCCCGACCAGTTCCCTTACCAGACGCCCGTCGCGCTGCAGTACGACGTCGGCGACTACCAGGCCACCCTCGACATGGCGCTGCAGTCGATCGACTACGGGAAGTTTGCGGAGCGCAGGGCGGCCTCCGAGAAGCGCGGCAAGCTCCGCGGCTTCGGCATCTCCACCTTCATCGAGGCCTGCGGCATCGCGCCTTCCGCCTTGGTCGGCGCGCTCGGCGCGCGCGCCGGCCTCTACGAGGCGGCGTCGCTCCGCGTCCACCCGACGGGCAGCGTGACGGTCTTCACCGGCACCCACAGCCACGGGCAGGGGCACGAGACGACCTTCGCCCAGCTCGTCGTCGAGAAGCTGGGCATCCCGTTCGAGAACGTCGAGGTCGTCCACGGCGACACCGACCGCATCCCCTTCGGCATGGGGACCTACGGCTCGCGCTCGGCCGCCGTCGGCGGCACGGCGATCGTCAAGGCGATGGACAAGATCGTCGACAAGGGCAAGAAGGTCGCCGCCCACCTGCTGGAGGCGAGCGTCGCCGACGTCGAGTTCGCGGACGGCAAGTTCCGCGTCGCCGGGACCGACCGCGAGAAGACCTTCGCCGAGGTGGCCTTCGCCGCCTACGTGCCGCACAACTACCCCATCGAGACGGTGGAGCCGGGGCTCGAGGACTCGTCTTTCTACGACCCCAAGAATTTCACCTTCCCGGCGGGCTGCCACGCCGTCGAGGTCGAGGTCGATCCGGAGACGGGCGTCGTCGACGTGGTGGATGTCGCCATCGCCGACGACGTCGGGGTGATCATCAACCCGATGATCGTCGACGGGCAGGCGCACGGCGGCCTCGCCCACGGCATCGGCCAGGCGCTCTACGAAGAGTGCGTCTACGACCCCGAGGGGCAGCTGCTGTCGGGCTCGTTCATGAGCTACTGCATGCCGCGCGCGGCCGACCTGCCGATGTTCCGCGTCGGCAACCACGCCACCGCCTGCACCCACAACCTGACCGGCATCAAGGGGGTGGGCGAGATGGGCGCCATCGGGGTGCCCCCCGCGGTCATCAACGCCGTGCTCGACGCCCTGGCCCCGCTGGGAGTCGAGACCATCGACATGCCGGCGACCCCGGAGAAGGTCTGGCGGGCCATCCGCGCGGCGGGAGGTGGCGCATGAGGAGCTTCGACTTTCACCGTCCGCAGTCGGTCGCCGACGCGGTCGCCCTCTTGCAGGCGAACGACGCGGCGAAGCTGCTGGCGGGGGGCCAGAGCCTCCTGCCGGTGATGAAGCTGGACCTGGCGCAGCCCTCGGACCTGGTGTCGCTCGCCGGCATCGGTGCGCTCAGGGGAATCCGCTCCGACGGCGGCGACCTGGTGATCGGCGCCCTCGCCACCCACGACGAGGTCGCCAACTCGCCCGAGGTGGGGCGGCGCATCCCCGGCCTGGCCGGCCTCGCCGCCGGCATCGGCGACGCGCAGGTGCGGAACCGCGGCACCCTGGGTGGCTCGCTCGCCCATGCCGACCCCTCCGCCGACTATCCCGCGGCCGTCGTGGCATTGGGGGCGACGGTCGAGACCGACCGCCGCCGCATCGCCGGCGACGACTTCTTCACCGGCCTCTTCCAGACCGCTCTGGCCGCCGACGAGATCGTCACCGCCGTACGCTTCCCGGTGCCGGAGCGCTCGGCCTACGCCAAGTTCCCCCACCGGGCGTCGAAGTATGCGGTGGTCGGCGTCATGGTGGCGAAGACGGCCGGCGGCGTGCGGGTGGCGGTGACGGGCGCCGGCCCCAAGGTCTTCCGTCTCCCCGCGCTCGAGGCGGCGCTCGCCAAGAATTTCTCCCCCGATGCCGCCGGCTCGGTCAAGGTGGCGCCCGAGAACCTGCGGTCGGGCGGCGAAGCGAGCCCGGAGTACCTGGCGCACCTCGTCACGGTGATGGCGAAGCGCGCCATCCAGGCCTGCCTCTAATTGGACCTGCCGCGGAGCGTCGAGGACACCCGCCGGCTCCTCGCGGCGGGGCGCTACGTCGCCGACACCAGCCTCTCGACTGCCGTCTACCTGGCGCTTGCGCTCGGCCGCCCGCTCCTCCTCGAGGGCGAGGCGGGGGTGGGCAAGACCGAGGTCGCCAAGGTCCTCGCCGAGACGCTGTCGCGGCGGCTCATCCGCCTGCAGTGCTACGAGGGGCTGGACGCCTCGGCGGCGCTCTACGAGTGGAACTACCCCCGCCAGATGCTGGAGATCCGGCTGGCGGAGCTCGGCGGCGAGGCAGGGGCCGAGGGGCGGGAGCGGCTGGCCCGCGACATCTTTGACGAGCGCTTCCTGCTGAAGCGGCCGCTCCTCCTGGCGCTCGAGCCCGACCCCCTGGGGCCGCCCGTCCTCCTGGTCGACGAGATCGACCGCACCGACGAGCCGTTCGAGGCCTTCCTCCTGGAGATCCTCTCCGACTTCCAGGTGACCATCCCCGAGATGGGGACGGTCAAGGCGCCGGCGCCGCCCATCGTCGTCCTCACCTCCAACCGCACGCGGGAGATCCACGACGCGCTGAAGCGCCGCTGCCTCTACCACTGGATCGGCTATCCCGACGCGACGCGCGAGCTGGCGATCCTGCGCCTGCGCGCCCCCGAGCTGGCGGCGGCGCTCGCCGAGCAGATCGTCGGCTTCGTGCAGCGGCTGCGCACCCACGATCTGTTCAAGCTGCCGGGCGTCGCCGAGACCATCGACTGGGGACGCGCCCTCCTGGCACTCGACCAGGTCGCCCTCGATGCCGGCACGGTGAGCGCGACCCTCGGCGTCCTCCTCAAGTACCAGGACGACATCGAGAAGATGGCGGGAGGGGCGATCGAGACGATGGTGGCCGAGGCGACCCGGTGACGTCGAAGCTGGCGGAGAACGTCGTCCACTTCACCCGCCTGCTGCGCGGCGCCGGACTCCGCCTGGGGCCGGCGAGCGCCCTCGATGCCTTGGCCGCCGCCGCCGCCGTGGACGTGCTCTCGCGCGGCGAGCTCTACTGGGCGCTCCATGCCGTCCTCGTCCAGCGGCCGGAGGATTCCGAGCTCTTCGACCAGGCCTTCCGCCTCTTCTGGCGCGACCCGCTGGGGGCGCACGCCGCCCTGGCGCAGCTCCTGCCGCACGTGCGCCTGCCGCGGCCGCCGGCGATCTCGCGGCGGGTGGCCGAGGCCTGGCGGCAGCCGGCGCCCGCCGGGCCGCAGCCCGAGCGCGCCGATCGCGTCGATCTCGACGCGGAGCTGACCTTCTCCGCCGACGAGGTCCTTCACAGCCGCGACTTCGAGCAGATGAGCGCCGCCGAGCTCGCCCGCGCCAAGCGCATCGTCGCTCGCCTGGCGGTGGCGCCCCGGCCGCTCCGCACCCGGCGCTTCGCGCCCGATCCCCACGGCGCCGCGATCGACCTCGCCCGCACGGTGCGCGAGAGCCGGAAGACCTTCGGCGATCTGGCGCCGCTGCGCTTCCGCTCCCGCCTCCTCCGGCCGCCGCCGATCGTCGTCCTCTGCGACATCTCGGGGTCGATGGGACGCTATTCGGAGATGCTGCTGGTCTTCCTCCATGCCCTCCTGGCCGGCCGCGCCCGCGTCCACGCCTTCCTCTTCGCCACCCGGCTCACCCCGGTGACGCGCTTTCTGCGCCGCCGCGACCCGGACGAGGCGCTCGCCCGCTGCGGCCGCGAGGTGGCCGACTGGGCGGGCGGGACGCGCCTGCGGGCCTGCCTGCACGAGTTCAACCGCGCCTGGTCGCGCCGCGTCCTCGGCCACGGCGCCGTCGTCCTCCTCGTCACTGACGGGCTCGACCGCGACCCCGAGCCAGGCTTGAGCATCGAGGCCGACCGCCTCCACCGCTCCTGCCGCCGCCTGATCTGGCTCAACCCGCTCCTGCGCTGGGAGGGCTTCGAGCCGCGCGCCCAGGGCGTGCGCGCCCTCCTGCCGAACGTCGACGAGCACCGCCCCGTCCACAACCTCGACAGTCTGGAGGCGCTAGGCCGCGTCTTGGGCCAGCGCCCCGGCAACCGCGGTAGACTGTAGGACGCCTCTAGAGGAATACCGAGATGGTCACCAGCTATACCGCGCGCTACACGAAGATCGATTCCGGCTACATGGGCCAACTGGTGGAGTGGCCGGAAGTGGTCACGGCCGCGCAGCCCTCGTCGAGCGCCTGTACGGTGACGTCGCCGATCCTGAGCTGATTCTGCTCGACTAGGCGTAGAGGGCAGGCACGGGGGCCTGCCCCTACCGCTTGCGCGGTCGATCTACCAGACGCTGCGGTCCGTGATCACAGCCGCTCTTGGGCGGCCTTGCGCTGGAGCTGCAGGACCTTGGCGTCGGGATCGACGATGAGGCGCCGGGGCTCGAAGGGGCAGAGGATGCGGATCGCTTTCTCCTCGCCGGGGCCGAGGACGACGGCGGTGCGGGCGTCGCGGTAGCCGGCGAGCGGCGTCCCATCGTCTTTGAAGCGCTCGCCCAGGCTCGTTGCCGCCACCTCGACCGCCATACGGCCGGTGCCGGCGTTGCCGATGCGGGCGGTCACCTCCCACCCGCTCGCCACATTCGCGAGCCGCCGCTTCCGCGCCTCCGCGAGGTGGTACTCCGGCATCACCACCTGGAAAAACCACTGGTTGGCGACGGCGTCGAAACCTTGGGGATCGGCGGCGAAGGGGCGCATGGCGGCCACGAAGTGCTGCAGCACCGGGTGGCCCGGGGCGCGGTGGTACCGGGCGATGAAGTGGCGGGCGCCGGCGAAGTAGGCTGGACGTCCCATCTGCTCGAGGAGCATCCAGAAGGCCCAGCAGCCCTTGTCGTAGGTCACCGTCTCGTCGCCCGGCCGCTGGCCGGTGGTCTCGGCGAGAGACTTTTCGTCGCTCGGCTGGCGGAACTCGCCGTAGAAGGCCTCCCGCTGGGTGGCGAAGGCGATCCGCTCCGCCGGCCCGCGCATCTGGTCGAGGAGGAGGAGGGTCGAGAAGTTCGCCGCCCCCTCGGCGAGGATGAGGCCGCCCGGCCCCTCGCCCGGAGCGAGGATATGCCCCCACCACTGGTGGGCGGCCTCGTGGGCGGTGACGGTGAAGGGGAGGTCGGGGAGGGCGCCCGGCGCGCCGAGGAAGCCCACCGCCTCGGAGAAGAAGATGTTGGTGGCGTTGCCCTGGCCGTAAACGGCGATGGCGGGGAACTCGTTCAAGCGCAGCTCGCGCCAGGGGTAGGGGCCGAACCACTCGGCGTACCAGCGCCGCGCCCCGTCGAGCGTCCCCAGGATGTCGTCGACGTTGTAGGGATGGCCGGGGTAGTAGTAGACGGCGGTGCCGTGGCCGCGCTTGACGGCCCAGCGCCCGGCGGCGATGTTGAGCACCCGCAGCGGGTAGTCGCTCTCCCACACCCAGGTCTTGCGGCCGCCGGAGCGCGTCTCGGCGGTCAGGGCGCCGGTCGAGGTGACGGTGTACTCGGCCGGGGCGGTGATGCGCATCCGGCTGGTGAAGGCGGAGCGGTCGAGCCCGGCGTCGAGCTCGCCCTGCCAGAAGTCGGGAGGAAAGCGCCGCGGCTCGAAACGGTTGTGCTCGTCGACGCCGATATCGGGCCGGAAGCCGATCACCGGCAGGAAGTCGGGGTTGCGGCCGTTGACGATGACGCCGGAGGGGAGGATGAACTGGCCGAGCGCCAGCTCGCCGCCGTTCCGCGAGATGCCGGGGAGCAGCACGGCGTGATAGCGGAAGCCGAGCCGGTGGCCGGCTCCCGGCGCCGTCGGCAAGGGGAAGAGGAAGAGGCCGGTGCGCTCCTCCCGCTCCAGGGGACGGTAGGGCTTGCCGTCGAGCGTCCAGGCGAGGTCCTGCCAGCCGATGCCGCCGGTGACCGCGAACCAGGGGATCTCGTAGGGCTTCGGATTGTCGAGGTCGTAGAAGCCGTTCACCCGGAAGGCGCGCTCGGCGGGCTCGAGGTCGACGTCGAGCTCGACGTGGCGGACGTAGGGCTGCGGCGCCTGCAGCCAGGTCGTCAGGTTCTGGCGCCAGTACTCCTGGTGGCGGTGGAACGCCGCGCCGCCCTGGAACCCCTCTTCGACGGCCAGGTAGAGCGCCAGGCCGAGAACGAGCGGCGGCGCCGCCAGGGCGGCGAGCTGGAGCGTCCGCCGCCGCCGGCCCGCCGATCGCCCCGCGGCGCGATCGCTCTCACGTCGGCGGAAGGCCCGCACGGCGAGGAAGGCGAGGAGCGGCACGAGCGAGAGGGCCAGCAGCCGGTTGAGCCACAGCGCCCGGCGGTCGATCTCGAAGGTCCCCAGGTCGCTCCAGCGCACGGCGTCGATGAGCGGCCAGTTCCCTACCCAGTTCATCCAGCCGCGCAGGTAGAGAGCGGCGGTCGCCACCATGGCCAGGAGGCCGATGCCGTAGGTCAGGTAGCGGTTGTCGGTGAGCGCGTAGACGGCGGTGACGAAGGCCGTCCACAGGAGCAGGGTGGGGAGGAGCAGGAGGCCCCAGACGAGGAGGAAGGGGCCCGGGCTCACCCCCATCCGGCCCTGGGAGAGGATGATGGCGGCGGCGGTGGCGAAAGCGACGGCGAGGCTCGCCGCCACCACCGCGGCGTTCGCCAGCACCTTGCCGGCCAGGAGCGACGGTGTGGCGACCGGCGCCGCGTAGACGATCGACGCCAGCCGCGTGCTGCGCTCGCGCTGCAGCGACTCGACGAGGTAGAAGAGCAGCAGCGGGCAGAGCCAGAGGGTGAGCCCGAAGAGACCGCGGACGGCCGCCGTGCCGGGCGTCAGCAGGAGAGCGGCATCGAAGTTGGGCTCGCGGACGTCATAGTCGATGACCAGGAAGAGCGCCAGGCCGGGCAGGAAGATGTAGAGGCCGGGCTGGGAGACGACCTCCGCCAGCTCGAACCGCGCCACCGCCAGGGTGCCGGCGAGAAGGCCGGGCGACCGGCTGCGCATGGCGAGGGCGGAGAGCGGCGCGCCGGCCGCCACCTGCCCCTGCCGCGCCGCCGCCCGTGCCGCGGCGCGAGCGCCGAAGACGGACCGGAGAGCCCCGGCGATCCGCCCGCCCGAAGGGGCGGACCGTTCGAAGCCGCCGCGCCGGCGGGCGAAGATCCGTCGCGCGAGGTCGACCAGCAGGAGGCCGGCGAGGACGAAGGCGACGCGGCTGGCGACGAAGGGCGCGTCGTACCGGATAGGCTGCGTGTTGTAGAAGGAGATGCCGCGGTCCACCCGCAGCCAGGTCTCCTTGAGCCAGCGGAAGCCCGAGGGGTCGAGGAGGCGGAGGGCCGCTCCCGCGGCGGGGTGGAGGCCGGGGGGGAACCAGCGCCAGACGAAGTCCTGGAGGAACGGCAGGAGGACGACGGGGAGGAGGAAGACGAGGGTCGGCCGGCCGCTGGCAGCGCCGAGCAGGAAGCTGGCGCCGGCGATGAAGACGAGGCCGGGGACGAGGAGGAGGAGCGCCGGCCGCAGGTAGGCGAGCGGGTGGAAGGGGCCGTAGACCTCCGGCCGGGCGGCCTCCGGCAGGCCGTGCACGAAGAGGACGAGGGCGGCCAGGAAGACGGCGAGGACCGCCAGGCAGGCAAGGAGGGCGCCCGAGAACTTGCCCCAGACGTACTCGCCGGGGGTGAGCGGCGTCGCCCCCAGGAGCTCGCCCACCCGGCGCTCGGCGTCGCGGAGGAGCGGCATGCCGGCGACGACGGCGACGAAGAAGACGACGAGGAGGAAGCCCAGGAGCGGCAGGACGAAGGCGGTCTGGAATTCCGAGGAGACCCAGGCCCGCGGGCTCCCCAGCGAGGTGTCGACCGAGCGGTAGATCCAATTCCCCCGCGACATCAGCCAGGCGTTGCCGGCCATGAGCGCCGCCCAGAACCAGAACAGCGGCCGCCGCCCCGCCTCGGCGAGGTCGAGCCCGGCGACGGCCCGGAAGCGGCGGAACCTCGAACCCATGCCTTTCCTACGCGGCGGCGGGGGTCGAGGTTGCGATCGTTGACACGCCAGAGGAAGGGCGACCACGGGGGGTCGCCCCTACAGCGTCTTCGTAGGGGCAGGCCTCCGTGCCTGCCCCCCGGCATCCTAGGGCGCCGAGAAGAAGCGCAGCGTGTTCTTGACCAGCGGCTGCGGCACCTGCTCCCAGAGGTTGGCGTCGCCGCAGAAGACGATCCGCCCCGAGCCGTGGGGGAGCGTCCCCAGGGCCGCCGGCGCTCCCGGCTCGCCGGGGTCCTGGACGCCGTTGTCGTTCAAATCGAGGAAGCTGTTGGCGGAGATGCGGCCGAGGACGGCCGCCGCCGGCGGATGGGCGGTGAGCCCGCTGCCGCCTGCGTAGGGGAGCGGCCCAACGCCGCTGGTGAGCGGGCTCGGCGTGAAGATCGAGAGCAGCGGGTTGCCGACCTTGGCGCGCACGATGCCCTGGAACTGCAGGCCGAAATGCGACGCCAGGGCGTCCTGCGGATGGTGCTCGACGAGCAGCAGCAGGCCGCCGCCGTCCGCCACCCACTGGTCGTAGGCGGCGAGCTCCGCCGCCGCGTAGGACCCCTTGCCGCCGGCGCGGACGATGACGTCGAAGTCGGCGAGGAGCGCCGGCGTGATGGTCGCCGGGTGCGCCAGCTCCGTCACCCGGTGGCCGAGCAAGCGGAAGTGGTCGGCGAGCGCCTTGCCCTGGTGGGGCACGCCGGAGTTGAAGACCGGTCCCGCCTGCGGGAACCACCAGACGCCGCCGTCGCGCGAGGCGTCGATGAGGATGTGCCGCTTGATGCGGGGGTCGAGCCGCCCGACGCCCTTGGTCACCAGGCGGAAGGGCCGGGAGGTGCCCTGCACGAACCCGTCGGTATACGGCAGGAGGGTCGTCGCCCCGGCCCGCGCGGCGAAGAAGTCGTAGAGCCGCATCACCTCCGCCGAGGCGAGGCCGCCCTTGGTCACCAGGAGGGTGGCGACGCGGAAGCGCTTCTGGGAGTGCGCCGCGTCGGGGACTCGGGGGCCGGCGCCGGCGATGACGTCGTTGACGGTGACCGGCGTGACAGGACCGGCGAGGATGCCGTTGGCAACGATCGTCTGCGCCTGGTTGGCGAAGACGAAGTGGCTGCCCACCTGGTTGGCCGGCAGCATCCCCATGAGGTAGAGGCTCAGGTCGGAGAACCCCTTGGGCTGGTTATTCGGCACCATCTTGAAGCTGCCGCCGCCGGCGGGTTGGAGGTCGAAGTCGAACTGCCCGCCCTCGGGCTGGCCGTTGACCACCAGGCTGTAGCCCATGATGTCCTCGGCGAGGTCCGACAGCGGCCAGTGCGGATTGCCCTGCTGGAACGGCGCGAAGGCGAGGTGGTCGATCCATTGATGACCCAGTTCGTGCAGCGTCGAAGGCCCGGCGCCGTCGAACAGCGTCGGGATGGGGAACATCGTGATGCCCAAGAGACACCCGGCGCTGGCGTACTGCGCGGTGACGTCGAAAGGCTGGACGCCGATGCCCTGCACGTCGTTGCGGGTGCCGAAGTGGAAGCGGTTCGAGGGGAAGGCGCGATCGAAGACGATCTGCAGGAAGTCGTAGTCGTCGTCGAAATGGGCGTAGAACTTCTGGGCGATGGCGTTGACCTGCAGCTGGAGCCAAACCTGGTCGAAGGTGTCGAGGAGCCCCGGGAAGACGATATTGACCAGGTGATCGGAGAACTGCACGTCGGCCGCAACCGCCTGGACCGGTGCCGGCGGAACCGCCGCCGTGAGCACGTCCCCGAACACTGCCGAAGGCTGCGTCTCGGCGCCGAGAGTCACCAGGAGATGCCCGATGAAAGGCCGGTTGACGTCGGCCGGGGTCAGCCCGGTCAGGAGCGCCGCCGCCGGGATGGTGCCCGTGAACACCTTATTCGAGGGATCGGCAGTGAGCGGCAGGATCGTGTTGATCTTCTCGAGGTTGATCTTCACCCCGGTGACCGGAACGTCGAACCGCACCTCGAACGCCAGGGGGACCGGCGACGCCTGGTTCAGCCCCATCGGGGTGAACCTGTAGTAGTCGTACTGCGGGACCATGAGGGTGGCTCCTCTCTGAGGCCGTGACGCGCGGAAGGCGACCACGCCAGGTCGCCCCTGCCGCGCCGTCCAAAGAGTCAGGCTACGCCGCCGTCAAGTTGTTACAAGAATCGGCTGCGGCGGCTACAGCAGCGGCGAAGTCGGTAGAGACGGCGGAGAGGACGGCCGCCGTCACGTCCAAGCCGAGCCGCAAATCGTCCGTGCCGTCCCGCGTCACCGCCGAGACGACCGCTAACTCCGCCCGACAAACGGTGCACTGGCCGGGAGAAGCCGCACATTCGCCAATGTGCGCCCGTCGCCGCCAATGTGGCACGCACATTGGCCGTGACGTGCCCCGTCACCGCGAATATGCCGCGCGAATCGGCCGCGACCGCACCAAAAATGGCCAATTTCTGTCACAACTCGGCGAAGGCACCCTCGCGCACGGCCGCGACGCCAGTCACATTCGCCGCGAGGGAGCCCGTTACGGCCATGAGCGCCCGCACATTCGCGAATGTGCGGGCCAAATTCGCCAATGTGGCAGGACATTGGCGAATGTGAGGGCACATTGGCCAATGTGGCAGAACATTGGCTTGGCCCCCTGAGGTGGCACAATGGGCGCGGCCGCCGGCACAAAAAGACCGGCGGCCCAGAATGCCTCCTGCGCCTATCGAGAAAGAGAGTCGTTAGCTAGCCGGTTTCGCAAGCTTCGAGAAGTCGACTGTGAAGCCGAAGTGCCCGCTGATGTTGTGCTCGTTGGTCAGCAGATCGGCATGGTTCGCCCAGGAGATTGATATCGGGATCTTTACAGACTTGCTCAGCGAGTATTCGAGCTTCGCATTGGCCTGGAAGATATCTGGGTGCAGGGCGTCCGGCACGTTCTGGTTGTGCTCGAAGGAGGCGCTCACCGAGATGTCAATGCCGTCGGGAGCGACTTTGCTCTTCCACACGTAGGTATGCTGGAAGGAGCCTTTCAGAGTCGTCATTGCGGCCATGCTTAGGAGCGGCTGCTTGCGGCTCCAGTCCAGGTTGAACGTGTTCTCGTGTCCAGTCGTCTTGAAGAGCTCGGCACGCAGGCCGAGCCTGAACGAGTTGGGGCCGAATTGTTGGCGCCGCTGGCTGCCGCCGGCCACGATGCTCCATACTGGCCGGCCATCGATGTCATTGACGGCCTTCTGGAGCTCGTCATTGGCCTTGGCGATCTCTGCGCCGATCTCGGAAAGCTCCTGGCGCGACTCGTCCAGGAAAGTTTTCATCTCGGTTTCTGGAACGCATCCACTAGTGTCCGACATGTCTTTGATCTGGGTGAAGTGCCGAGTGTGGAAATCTCCGAATTGTTTCAAGATCTCTTGGTCCGAACTCATGACCGCCTTAACGAGACGCGTGGCATTGTATCCCTCTCGTCGGTCCGTGCTCTTGGTCAATCGGTACCGCAGTTCGTAGTCGATGATATCGCCCAGATCCTTGGCCATAACAGGAGGGTCAGTTTTGCCCAAGCGGTCACCCGTGCCTCCAAGAGTGATCGAGCCACCGAACTTGCGAACGGTAGAATGCTTTTGATACTCGCTCTGCGACGAGAGATAGTCGGGATGTATCAGTGTTTCGAATGCGAAGAGATTGAGGTCAACCGTGGCAGAGCGGTCGCCGGTTGTGACTAGGCCGTCGTTCAAAGCGGATCCTAGTATGGCCGGGAAAGAGGCATGATCGACAAGCGCCGAGCCTCCACTTGCGCTGCTAGGCGCGGCCACTTGACGGTCTGATGGGACGGTGCTGTCGTCGAGCGCGGCAGTCGAGTCTCTAATGGCCGCCTGGATCGCATCCCTGAACGCTACCTTACCGTCTGGGCATTTCGCCGCCGTAGCTGCGAGAGGCGTAGTGCCGATCATGATGACAAGAAGGATCACTGCTCGAGCGTTCATTACTTGACCTCCAGGAAGACGGAGTCGAGCACGAGATGTAGGGGGCTCGTCGTATTGTCGTCGGTCTGTCTGCGCTTGAGGGAGCCGCCCACCGAGACTTCGGACACGGCCTTCCAGTTGATGCTGACAGGATGGAAAAGCCAGCTCAACGTGTGGAGGCCGGGAGACAGCGGCGCGACGTCGACGTGGACGGTGGCGGGAGGTGGAACGGGCTGGTTCATTAGGACTTGGTCGTCCAACCTCACGATCATGTTGCCCGGCGTGAAGCAATAGAACAAGTCAAAGGAGACGGGCTGGCCGGCGGTAACCGTGACCTTGACGACGGGGTCCGTGTCAGGTCCCCGGTCGCAGGGTGTCTGGGGCGCGGCATTCTTCGCTTTAGTTTTCGCTGCGTCTTTTGGCGGCATCGTTCTTCCCTTCCTTTCTGGCCGGGGATCACGTCCGAACGGACCTTAGGAACTGCGTTCTCTTCACTTGGACGGACACCCACGAGAATTTCTTGAAGGAAGCTACTTCTCTAAACGCTTAGAACGGCCCTATGCCGGGAAGCTCGGCTCGAAGGCCAGAGTGCGGGTCATCGCCGTGACGCTCCACGGCTCCGCCCGGCTCACTTGGTGACGGCGCTCGCGCCCTTTGATCCTTACCTGGGCCAGTAGAGAAGGAGCTGCTGATCGATCCTTCCGGCTCCTCGGTATCTGCGGCTTCAGGTCGCTAGCCTCGGGCTCCTCTCACGCCGGACCAGGGCGCCGACCGCGCAGGAAGCCGCTTTTCGGCGTATTGGAGGACTTTTTACCGAGATGGGCGTCCTGCGACGCGGATGGGAGCCCTGTCGCGCCGTTGGGCGGGATTTCGGGAGAACGGGCAGCTTTTCGGCTTGGCAGGCGCTTTTCTACGGCGACGGGAGCTTTTAAACCGTTTCAGGGCTCTTACTACGGTGAAATCCGTCCGTGGAGCGAGACAGGGCTCCCATCTCCGCCGCAGGGCTCCGGATTCCGATACAAACGTCCTGTCAGCTTGGAAAAGCTCCCATTTCGGATGCAGGGCGCCTTCCGGCCCTACAAAGCCGCCGTCAGCGATAAATTCGTCCGTGGAGCGATACAAGACGGAAAATTCGTGGGGATCGGCTCGCCCTTCTTGGGGAAGGTCCCGCCCTTCTTGGGGAAGCCCCCTTCCCCACTTGGGGAAGCCATCGCCCTTCTTGGGGAAGATCTTTCCCTTCATCGGGCGACCCTCGCCCTTCTTGGGGCGCAGGCCGTACTTCTTTGGGCGGCCGTCGCCCTTTCTGGGCAGAGGCCGTCCCCGGTTCGGACCAGCCTCCCCGGCGGATCGCTGGGCGATCTCCGCGTAGGGCCACGGTGTGCGCCCGGAGCCGCCAGGGCATCGTAGCAGGAGAACCAAGCGAGAGTAGAAAATATTGCGCCAGCCGCCGTCGGCTCAACGGCGATCACCACGTCCGACTCTAGGGCGAAGTCCAGGCCGGCGTCGCCATCCAGCCTTGAACGGACCTGCGTGCCTACAGCGCGGCGACCAGCGGCAGGAAGTGGTCGCGGTAGGTGATCACCCGGTCGATCTCCCGGCGCTCCTTGAGGAGGCGGGCTCGCCACTCGTAGCGTAGGACGTGCTGGCGGCCGGGGGTCGGCAGCTCGCCCTGGGCGGGAGCGAAGAACTCCACCGCCGAGTGCTCGCGGTCGAGACCGTCCAGCACGGGGCCGAGCTGGCGGCGCAGGGAGAGGTAGTGGACGTCGCGGGCCCTGAGCTTCGCCGCGTGCTCGCCGGCGGTGAGGCGGAGTTCCGTCCCGATGCGGGCCGCGGGCAGGCGTTGTACGCGGTAGCGCTCCCCGGGCGCGGGCTCCTGGGCGATCAGCGGGAACTCGAGGATCTCGATGGCGAGGCCGCGTGTCGCCGCCCGCACGATGGGCAGGGTGATGTCGTGGAGCGGGTTGTAGAGCTCGACGCCCTCGCAGAGGATCTGCCGCGCCCCGCTCGCCAAGACCGTCGAGCGGACCTGGGCGACGAGATCTGCGAAGAGCGCCAGGTCGCCGTCCAGGAGGGCGTTGTAGAGGCTCGTCTCACTCCAGTCGAGGAAGCGGGCGTGGTCGAGGAGTCCCAGGGAGGCGAGGGCGCGCCGCGAGTCGTCCACCCGCTCCTCGCCGCCGCCGTCGGTCAGGAAGAGGAGGCACGGACGGAGGCGCTGCACGAGGCCGAGGATGGCGAGCTCGTGGTTGGGATGCCCGGTGACGACGAGGCGCGGGACTGCCGGGTCGGTCAGGTCGGCGGACGCTGAGGTCTTCAGGCGGCGACCTCCGGGTGGACGGGATAGAGGTTGTGACACCACCAGGCGAGCAGGTCGCCGGCGACCTCGAGCCGCCAGCCGGCCACCTGCCGCGCCAGGAGCCCCGCCCGCGCCGGCATCCGCCGGCGGCAGTGATCGGCCCATACCGTGCGGAGCTCCCGGCGTAGCTCGGGGCTGAACGAGCGGCGGTGCTTCCAGTAGATGCCGGCCTGGCAGCGCCGCACGGCGCCGATCTCGAGGTCGAAATTGGAGACGCCGTCGATGCCGGTGAACTTGCGCGACTCGCCGGAGACGGCGGGGAGGTGGACGATCGTCCCCGCCTGCGCCGCGCGGAGGAGGAAGTCCCAGTCCTCGAAGACGGCGAAGCGGGGGTCGTAGCCGCCGATGCGCTCCCACAGCGACCAGCGGTAGGCGGAGCCGGTGGCATAGATGTAATTGCCGAGAAGCAGGCGATCGAAGCGGAAGGGGATGGCGACCTCGCGGCAGGCGAGGAGCCGGCCGTCGGCGTCGTACGTCGCGTGCCGCACGCCGGTGTAAACGTAGTCGGCGCCGGAGGCGTCGAGGCCGGAGACCAGAAGATCGAGGTGCCCCGGATCGTAGAGGTTGTCGTCGTCGAGGATGGCGATGAGCGGCGCGCCGGCGGCGGCGATGCCGGCGTTGAGCGCCGCCGGGCGGGTGAGCCGATGCCCGACGGCGAGGTGACGGAGAGCGGGCAGCCCTGGCGCGGCGCCGGCGAGCGCCTCGCCGACCGTGCCGCCGCTCATGTCGACGACGACGACCTCGAAGTCGCGCCGCGTCTGGCGCGCCAGGCTCGCGAGGGCGTCGGACAGGCGGTCCGATCCTCCCAGCGTCCGCACGACGACGGAGATGGCCGGCCGACCGGTGGCGGCCGTCACCGCGGCCGCATCGCCTGGAAATGCATCGCGGGAGTATACCGGTGCGGAGCCCCCATACGGCCGAGGAAAGGGCGACCACGGGGGGTCGCCCCTACGGGTCCGTCTTCGTAGGGGCAGGCCCCTGTGCCTGCCCCTTCAGAGCTATCCCCAGATCGACGCCTTCTTGGCCCAGGTGCTGTCGGCGTAGCGCTCCTGGAAGGCCTTCGCCGTGGCGCCCAGGGCGGCAGGGTCGTTGCTGGCCTTGTAGCGCGTGACGCCGCGCCAGTACTGGGCCTCGGGGGCGGCGTCGCTGGACGGGAAGCGCTCGAGCACCTCCTCGAAATGCTTGCCGGCGCTCTCCCAGTCCTTGGCGGCGAAGGCAACATGGCCGAGGCCGAGATGGAGCTGAGCCAGGAAATCGTCGGCCTCGAGGAAACCCTCGATGCGATGGTGCTCCTTGCCGTCGGCGCCAACGAGGACGATCGTCGGCGTCCACTGGACGTTCCAGCGTTCCATGGCCCCGGGGTTGCCGCGGACCGGGATGCGGACGGGAAGGAAATTCTCGCGGACCAGACGGTCCACGCGGGGTTCGGGGTAGACCTCGGCTTCCAGCCGAGCGCATCCCCCTCAGGTAGGGGCGGCGGTGAAGTCGAGGAGCACGGGACGGTGGGTCCGTGCGCTTTCCTCGAGGGCTGCGTCGACGTCGGTTCGCCAGTCGATCATGTCGGCCTCCTTTTCAATTTCATGAAGATGCAAGGTTCCCGCCAGGGCCTCGCCGCCTGGCGGAAGCGCCCGCGGGCCTGTGGTACCCTGAACTTCACCCTATAGGAACCGAGAAGCGCAGTGTCGTCAGAGAGCCCGAGACGAGAGAGCGGCGCGGGCGAAGGCAGCCCGCCGGAGCTCGACTCGCTGTTCCCCCGCGTCTACGATGAGCTCCGCCGCCTGGCCGGCGCGCTCATGCGCTCGGAGCGGCGCGACCATACTCTTGAGCCCACCGGCCTCGTCCACGAGGCCTACTTGAAGCTCAGCCGCGGCGGCGAGCTGGCGGGCATCGGCCGCGCCCACGTGCTCGCCCTGGCGGCGCGCGCCATGCGCCAGATCCTCGTCGACCACGCGCGCACGCGGCGGCGCGACAAGCGGGGAGGCGGCAACCTGCGGGTGACGCTGGCGGAGGGCGTCGCCGCCGTCGAGCCGGCGTGGGACATCCTCGCCCTTGACCAGGCGCTCGACCGGCTGGCGCGGCTCGATCCCCAGCAGGTGAGGATCGTCGAGCTGCGCTTCCTCGCCGGGCTCTCGGTCGAGGAGGTGGCGGGCCTGCTCGCCATCTCGCCGATCACGGTCAAGCGCGACACCGCGGTGGCGCGGGCCTGGCTCTTCCGCGAGCTCAAGCAGGCCGCGAGGTGACGAGAACTCCACGGGCCTGGCGAGCGTATCCTCAGGGAGAAGGAACAGCGCGGCGCCCGCTTGGGCGGCGAACCGGAGAAGGGAGGACGCGATGGAGCTGATGCCGTTGCACCGGAGGACCCTGTCGCTGGTCGTCGTCTTTTGGCTGCTCGCCCTGGCGGCTTGGGCGGGCGCCGCGCGGGCCCAGGAGCCGCGCCTGACCGTCCGCGCCCTCGGCTCGACCGTCCCCAGCCTGGCGGGCACCACCTCGGCGGCCGCCGGCAACCAGTTCCTGGGCATCCTCGAGAAGAAGGAGTGGTACGGGCTCGACATCGACCTGCGGTTGCAGCACGGGGTGAGCCTCGACCTCGGCGCCTCGGTGGGGCGGCTGCAGGAGGTGCTGCACACCTTTCCCCAGCCGGGCGGCCCCAAGGTCGTCACTCGCCGCACCTCCTCCGTGCGCCACAACACCCTGAGCCTGCTCTTCCACCCGCTGTGGGGCCGCAAGGTCGACCTCTACTTCGGCCCCACCATCGGCCAGGCCCTGTGGAGCCGCGCCTTCGCCGCCAACGAGAGCGAGCGGGTGGAGGGCGGCAAGGTGGGGTTCGACGTCGCCCTGGGCGACAGCCAGTGGCTCTTCGCCGGCGCGCTCTCCATCCTCGCGGGCGACCTCCGGGTCCTCGATTTCACCCCCAAGCACAACGTCAAGTACACCGTCGTCGGCGCCGGCCTCGGCTACCGCTGGTAGGCGGCTCTCACAGGAGCGTCCCGCGGAGGATGACGAAGGCGACGCTGAAGTAGATGACGAGACCGGTGACGTCGACCAGGGTGGCGACGAAGGGGGCGGAGGCGACGGCGGGGTCGAAGCCCAGGCGGCGGAGGATGAAGGGCAGCATCGAGCCGGCCAGCGAGCCGAAGGTGACGACGCCGACGAGCGCGGCGCCGACGGTCAGCGCCACCTTCACCCAGTGGACCCCGTAGTTGTAGAAGTGCAGGTGCTGCCAGAGCGAGATCCGCACGAGGCCGATGGTCCCCAGGATGGCGCCCAGGGCGATCCCCGCCGGCAGCTCGCGCAGCGCGATCCGCCACCAGTCGCCCAGGCGCACCTCGCGGAGAGCCAGGGCGCGGACGATGAGCGAGGTCGCCTGCGAGCCCGAGTTGCCCCCCGAGCTCATGATGAGCGGGATGAAGAGGGTGAGGACGATCGCCCGCGAGAGCTCCCCCTCGAAGTGCTGCATGGCGGTCGCCGTCAGCATCTCGCTCAGGAAGAGCGCGCAGAGCCAGCCGGCGCGCTTGCGGATCATGGCGCCGAAGCCGATCTGGGTGTAGGGCTGATCGAGGGCCTCCATGCCGCCGAAGCGCTGCGTGTCCTCGGTCTCCCGGGCGACCATGGCGTCGATGACGTCGTCGACGGTGACAATGCCGACGATGCGCCCGTCGCCGTCGACGACCGGCGCCGCCAGCAGGTTGTACTTGGAGATCAGGCGGGCGACGTCGTCCCGGCTGTCGGTCGCGTGGACGGCGAGCGGCGGCCGCCGCTTGCCGCAGGCGAGGACGGCGGCGGCGGGGTCGGCGAGGAGGAGGTCGCGGAGCGACACCACGTGGACGAGGCGGCCGTCCGGGTCGACGACGTAGACGGCGTAGACCGTCTCCGCCTGGCGCGCCACCTGGCGGATGTGGGCCAGGGCGCGCTCCACCGTCCAGTCGGCGCCGACGCTGACGAACTCGGTCGTCATGATGCCGCCGGCGGTGGTCGGCGGATAGGCCAGGAGGCGGGTCAGGGCCTCGCGGGTGGCCGGCGCCAGGGCGGCCAGCAGGCGGGAGCGGTCGGGCTCGCGCAGGCCGCGGAAGAGGTCCGCCTGCTCGTCGGCCGACATCGCCTCGAGGAGCGGCAGCGCCTGGGCGGCGGGCAGGCGCTCGAAGGCGCGGGTACGGCGGGTGAACTCCGGCTCGTCGAGAACCTGCACGGCGAGGTCGAAGGGGAGGGCGGCGAGCACCCTCGCGGCGGGCTCGGGCGGCATGCGGTCGAGCTCTTCGGCGAGGTCGGCGCTGCGCATCCCGGCGACCGCCTGGGCGAGCGCCTGCGGATCCTGGCTGTCGGCCAGAGAGCGAAGCTTGGACATGGTCGTCTCCCGTGAGATCGCGTGGCTCTAGAGCTCCGGGCGCCGCGCCGGCGACGCCAGGCGGGCCACGGTGCGGACGAGCTCGGCGAATTCGATCGGCTTGGCGAGATGGCTGGCGAAGCCGGCCGCCAGGGCGCGCTCGCGGTCGGCGCTGAGAGCGTAGGCGGTCAAGGCGACGGCGGGAATCTCCGCTCCCCGGCCGGGTCCGCGCTGCCGCAGCCGGCGGACCAGCTCGTAGCCGTCCTCTTGCGGCATGCCGATGTCGGAGACCAGCACGTCCGGCGGCTGGCGCTCGACCGCCGCCAGCGCCTCGGCAGTCGAGGCGGCGCCCGCCACCTGCGCGCCGCAGCGCGAGAGGACGCGCACGACCAGCTCGCGGGTGTCGTCCTCGTCCTCGACCACCAGGACCCGCACGCCGGCGAGCGCGCGCGGATCGTCCCACTGGGACGGCGCTCCCGTTGCTGCCGGCAGGCTGTCGGCCGGGGCCGGCGCCGGGAGGGCCGGGAGAGTCACCCGGAAGAGCGCTCCGCTCCCCTTGCCGGCGCTCTCGGCGGCGACCGTGCCGCCGTGCAGCTCGACCAGGTGGCGGACGATCGACAGGCCCAGCCCCAGGCCGCCGTGGGCGCGGGTCGAGGTGCCGTCGGCCTGGCGGAAGCGCTCGAAGACGTGGGGCAGGAACTCCGGGCGGATGCCGATCCCGCTGTCGGCGACGCGGATCTCGGCGTCGTCGCCGGCACGGACGACGGCCACCTCCACCCGCCCGCCCTGGGGGGTGAACTTGATGGCGTTCGAGAGCAGGTTCCACACCACCTGCTGCAGGCGGTCGGCGTCGCCGGCCACCATGCCGGCGGTCTCGGCGACGACGGCGACGGTGATGCGCTTCGCCTCCGCCGCCGGCCGCACGCCGTCCAAGACGGCGGCGACGACCTGCTGCAGCGAGACCGGCGCCAGCGCCAGCTGGAGCTTGCCGGTGATGATGCGCGAGACGTCCAGGAGGTCGGCGATGAGCTGGCCCTGGGCGCGGGCGTTGCGCTCGATGGTCTCGTGGGCGCGGCGGGCGGTAGCCTCGTCCAGGGGGGCGGTGTTCAGCAGATGGGCCCAGCCGAGGATGGCGTTCAACGGCGTCCGCAGCTCGTGCGAGAGGGTGGCCAGGAACTCGTCCTTCATGCGGTTGGCGGTCTCCGCCAGCTGGCGGGCCTCGCGTTCCAGCACCAGGAGCCGCGCCCGCTCCTCCTCGGCCCGCCGCCGCTCGGCGATCTCGCGCTTCAGGTCGACGTTGGCGACCGACAGCTCGGCGGTGCGCTGCCGCACCAGCTCCTCGAGCTCCCCGTGGGCCCGCTGCAGCGCCTCCTCGGCGCTCTGCCGCTCGGCGACCTCGCGCTTGAGCTCGGCGTTGGCCCGCGCCAGCTCGGCGCCGTGCTCCTGGATCTGCCGCTTGAGCGCCACCTTGTCGATGGCATGGCTCACCGCCCGCCGCAGGACCTCGGCCGAGATCTCCCCCTTGAGCAGGTAGTCCTGCGCCCCGCTCTTCATGGCGTGCACGGCCACCGCCTCGTTGCCTTGGGCGGTCAGGACGATGACCGGCAGCGGGTCGCCCGTCTCCGCCGCCAGGCGGTCGAGGAACTCCAGCCCGTCGGTGTCCGGCAGCCGGTAGTCGAGGAGGACGCAGTCCGGGCGCCGCTGCCGGCCGAGGAGGAGCCCTTCCTCCCCGGAGGCGGTCTCCAGGAAGGTGTAGGCGTGCTCGCCGTCCTGCGTCAGCAGCCGGCGGTAGGTCGCGCAGTCCTCCGGGCTGTCGTCGACGATCAGGATGGTCCGTGGCGAACTCGGCACTCTATGACTCCCGCGGCAGGATGACGACCTCGAACCAGTAGCCGTTCAGGTGCTCGATCGCCTTCAGGAAGCCGTCCAGGTTGACCGGCTTCTGGATGTAGCTGTTGGCGCCCGCCCGATAGCAGGCCTTGACGTCGCGCTCGTCGCTCGAGGTGGTCAGGACGACGACCGGGATGAGCTTCAGCGACTCGTCCCCCTTGACCACCTCCAGGACCTCGCGCCCGTCGGTGCCCGGCAGGTTCAAGTCGAGGAGGATGATCCCCGGCCGCGGCGAGCTCGCGGGATCGGCGTGGCGGCCGCGGTGGTAGAGGTAGTCGAGCGCGTCGTCGCCGTCGGCGGAGCGGTGGATGGGGTTGCTCAAGCCCGCCTTGCGGAAGGCCCGCTCGGTCGCCTCGTAGTCCTCCGGGCTGTCCTCGATGAGCAGAATGGGTTGATTCGGTGTATCCCTCACTCACGCCCCCCTTTGCAAAGTGAAGTAGAAAGTGGTGCCTTCTGCGGCGGCCGACTCCAGCCAGACCCGGCCGTGGTGCCTCTCGACGATCTTCTTGACGATGGTGAGCCCGGCGCCGGTGCCGCCGCCGTACTGATCGCGGCCGTGCAGGCGCTTGAAGATGCGGAAGACGGCGTCGAAGTGCTTCGCCGGAATGCCGATGCCGTTGTCGCGCACGTAGAAGACCGGCGGGCGGCGCTGGCCGGCGAGCGTCTCGTCGGCGCCGTCCTGGTAGCCGATCTCGATCCGCTTGCCCGGCTTGTCGTTGTACTTGACGGCGTTGGCGATCAGGTTGTGGAAGATCTCCCCCACCCGCGCCCGGTCGCAGCGCACGCTGGGCAAGTGACGCGGGATGGCGATTTCGGTCCGGGCCTCGGCGATGGCGATCGAGAGCGATTCGAGGACGGCGGCGACGATCTCGTTCAGATCCACGCGGTCGATCGCCAGGTCGACCCGGCCGACGCGGGAGAACTGCAGCAGCGAGTCGATCAGCGCCTCCATGCGCCGGGTCAGGCGCGGCAAAGTCTCGAGCTTGGCGCGCCCCTCGGCGTCCAGCTTTTCGCCGTAGTCCTCGAGCAGGAAGAGCGAGAAGTTGTGGATGCCGCGCAGCGGCTCCTTCAAGTCGTGGGAGGCGATGTAGGCGAAGTCGTCGAGCTCGCGGTTGCTCTCGTCGAGGAGGGCGTTGCGCTCGGCGAGCTGGCGCTCGGTCCGCCGCCGCTCGGCGAGCTCGCGCTCGAGCTCCCGCGTGCGCTTCTCGACCCGCTCCTCGAGCTCCTCCTTGGCCTGCTGCAGGTCGGCGTCGCGCCGTTCGATGCCGGCCAGCATGCGGTTGAAGCCGTCGACCAGCTGGCCCAGCTCGTCGGCGCTCCGCTTCTTGGCCCGCAGGGAGAAGTCCTCGCGCTCCGACACCGCGCGGGCGGTCGCCGCGAGGTCCAGGATGGGCTCGGAGATGAGGCGCTGGAGGCGCGCGAAGAGGAGGTAGGAGACGCCGGCGGCGAGCAGCAGGATGGCGGAGACCATCGCCGCCTGCAGGCGCAGGCGTCCATAGAGGTCCTCGAGGTCGGTCTCCACGTAGAGGCTGCCGAGGCGGCTCTTCCCCAGCTCGACCGGCGCCGAGAGCACCAGGGCGCCGGCCGTGAAGCGGTGGCCGGGGGCCGGGGCGGCGGGCGGCACGCTGCCGCGCCCGCCGGCCTTGAGGTAACGGGCGAAAGGGCGCCCGGCGGCGTCGTAGAGGGCGGCGGCGGCGACCGCCGGGCGCCCGCGCAGGGCGGCCAGGGTCTCCCCCGCCGCCTTGGCGTCGTTGAAGGTCAAGGCGGCGGTGCTGTTCTCGGCGACCACGGCGGCCAGGGTCTCGAGGTCGCGGACGAGGTCGCGCCGGAAGAGCAGGAGGTCGAGGCCGACGAGCGCGAAGTTGGCGATCAAGAGGGCGACGCCGGTCGACAGCATGAGGATGAGCACCAGCTTGCGGCGGACCGGAAGGTCGCGGAGCGGGGTCATCGCGGCGTCCCCTCCGGCTCGGGCGAGACCCGCGCCAGCCGCAGGAGCTTCGAGCTGATCTTGAGCGGGCTCCTCTCGACCGCCGCCAGGTTCACGGCGAAGCGCACCTTGTTGGCTTCGAGATAGAAGCGGATCATCCCGCCGTCGGCCAAGAAACCGTCGCTCTCTCCCACCGTCAATGCGTTGCCGCCGCGCACGGCGGCCAGGACCTCGGGAAGGCGCCCGCGCTCCGCGCGGCTGACGAAGAGGATGTGACAGCCCTTGAGGTCGGCGATCCGCGTCCCCCGGCGGACGGCGATGGGCCTGCCTGCCACCGCCTCGCCGGCGACCGTCGAGTCGAGGACGGCGCCGAAGGGGTCGTCGCCGAAGACGCAGAGGGTGAACGGCGCCGCCGGCTCGAAGGCGGCGGGCGGCCAGTCGACGAACTTGGCGAAGTTGAAGAGGAAGGCCGCCTTCAAGCCGTACTCGAGGTCCTTCTCGGGCGTCCGGGCGGTCGCCGCCAGCGCCCCCGGCGCCGCCCAGAGGCCGCAGGCCAGGAGGAAGATCGCGGCGGCCTTGCGGCCCATCCTCAGAAGCGCCACGCGATCCGTCCGAAGACGCTGCGCGGGACCTCCTGGCGCAGCGGCCCGGGGAAGCCGAACTCGGGGTGCCGGGCGTGCAGCAGGTTGCGGCCGACGAGCGACAGCTCGATCCCCACCACGGGCTCCCAGCCGAGGCGGAGGTCGAGCTCGGTATAGGCGGGGACGACGGGCGCGGGGAGCTCGCCGACGTGGCGCAGGAAGGCGTCGAGCTCGACGCGCCGCGGCAGGTCGAGGCTGGCGCGCAGCGACCACTGCTGCTGCGGATCGTCGTGCTCCGCCGACCCGCCGCTCGGGTCCTGGCTGTCGGGCTCCAGGTGGAAGCGCTCGTGGAGGTAGGTGTAGCCGGCGGTCCAGCGCAGCCGCGGCGTCATCTGGTAGTTGGCCGAGAGCTCGGCGCCCGCCGTCTCCGCGTCCAGCTTGTTCTCGAGGACGAAGGGGAGGCCCTGCGGCGACGGCTCCTGCGAGCGTAGCTGGCGGTAGACGTTGTAGAAGGTCGCGACGTCGAAGGTGAGGCCGGGCCGGGGCGCGGTCCGCCAGCCGAGCTCGTAGGCGACGACCGATTCGGAGCGGAAGTCCGGGCTTCCGGCCACGACCAAATGGGAGGCCGAGAAGAACTGCAGGTCGGTGTCGAAGCGGGTGGGGCTGCGCACGGCCCGCGAGACGGCGCTCCACAGGGTCGCGGTCGGGCTCGGGGTGAAGGCGAGCCGCGCGCTCGGCTCCAGCTCGAAGCCGGTGTAGTCGTTGTGCTCGACCTTGGTGCCCAGGGTCAGCTGCAGGCGGTGGGGGACGAGGGTGATCTCGTCCTGCGCGAAGGCGTTGACCAGGGTCTCGGTGGGGCGGGGCGGCAGGAAGGCGATGACGGCGCTGTTCTCTACCCGGTCGCCGCTCACGCGGTAGCCGAGCCCCCACACCAGCTCGTGCCGGCTGCCCGCCAGGAGGTGATGCTGGAGGTCGAGGTCGAAGGTCCGCCGCTGCTCGGCGAAGAGCGCCGGGATGGAACGGTGGGTGTAGTCGACGTAGGCCTGGAGCCGCCAGTCGGAGGTGTCCGAGGAGCGCCGCGACCAGCGCGCGAGGAGGTTGCCGCCGTCCAAGTCGGAGTCGCCGAAGACCGCGTCGCCGTAGTAGCCGGTGTTGAGGTCGCCCTGCAGGGTGAAGGAGTCGGCGCCGCCGCCGCCCCCGCCGCCCCCGCCGACATCGAGCCGGAAGCCGCCCTGGGCGCGCTGCAGGGGGTCGTTGGCGCTGGCGCCGGAGGGCAGGACGAGGGCGTCCTGGTGGGTGGTCTTGCCGTACACCCGGTAGGCCATGCCGCCGTCCGTCGTGCCGCCGTAGCGTGTCCCCGCCAAGGCGCCCTCGCCGGGTCCGCCGGCGGCGAAGACGCGCCCGCCCTGGGAGTGCGCCGCGTCTTTGGTGATGATGTTGATGACCCCGTTGACCGCGTTGGCGCCCCACAGCGTCGCCCCGGGGCCGCGAATCACCTCGATGCGGTCGACGTCGGCCAGGAGGGTGTCCTGGATGTCCCAGAAGACCCCGGAAAAGAGGGGGGTGTAGACGCTGCGGCCGTCGATCAGCACCTGCAGCTTGTTGGCCGTCGTCGCGTTGAAGCCGCGGGCGCTGATCGCCCAGGTGTGGCCGTCGGCCTGCGCCACCTCGAGGCCGGTCGCCAGACGCAGGGCGTCCGGCAGATTGGTGACCCCCGAGCGGCGGATGTCCTCGGCGGTGATGACGGTGATCGCCGCGGCGGCCGCCGACAGCGGCTCGCTGCGCTTGGAAACCGACGTCACGTCGATCTCCATCAGCTGCTCGACGCTCAGGCGCTTGAGCGCGACGGGGTCGAGGGGAGGCTCGCTGGCCGGCTCCTCCGCGGCGGCGGCGGCCGCCGCCAGGGTGCCGGCGAGGAGCATAGCCAGCGTTCCGAAGCAGTTCCTAACCGCTTGAGCGCTATGGGATTTCCACATCGCCGCGAACTGTAGCACGAGAGGTGCCAGGCCCCCCTGAGCTCGGGCAGCGGCGGGTCCGTCCTCACTCGGGCAGATTCGAGATCAGCGTCCCGAAGCGGTCGGGGTCGACGTTCCCCCCCGAGAGGACGACGCCGACCCGCCGCCCGGCGAGGCCCGGCGCCCGCCCGGCCAGGAGCGCCGCGAAGGCGGCGGCGCCGCCCGGCTCGACGACCAGCTTCAAGCGCGCGGCGAGGAGCGCCATGGCCCGTCGCAGCTCAAGGTCGCTGACCGTCAGCACCTCCTCGACGAGGGCGGCGACGATGGCCAGCGTGCGCTCGGCCGGCGCGGTCGCCTGCAGAGCGTCGGCGATGGTCGTCGGCACCGGGATGGCGACCGGATGGCCGGCGGCGAGCGAGCGCTGCATGTCGTCGCCCGCCTCGGGCTCCACCCCGAAGACGCGCAGCTCCGGCTGCAATCCCCGGCCGGCGACGGCGATGCCGGAGAGCAGGCCGCCGCCGCCGCAGGGCGACACCACCGCCTCCAGGTCCGGCACCTCCGCCAGCAGCTCGAGCGCCAGCGTCCCCTGGCCGGCGATCACCGCGTCGTCGTCGAAGGGCGGCACCAGGATCGCCCCCTGTTCGGCGACGATCCGCCGCGCGATCTCCTCGCGATTGCCGTCGGCCCGTTCGTAGGTCACCACCCGGGCGCCGTAGCCGCGGGTGGCGGCGAGCTTCATGGCCGGCGCGTCGGACGGCATGACGATCGTCGCCCCGACGGCGAGCTCGCGCGCCGCCAGCGCCACCGCCTGCGCGTGATTGCCGGAGGAGAAGGCCACCACGCCCCGGGAGCGCTCGGCGGGCGTCAGCAGCGTCAGGCGCGAGAACGCCCCGCGGGCCTTGAAGGAGCCGGTGCGCTGGAAGACCTCGCACTTGAAGAACAGCCGGCAGCCGAGGAGGCCGTCGAGCTGGCGCGAGGTGAGGATCGGGGTGCGGTGGACACGGCCGGCCAAGCGCTCGCGGGCGGCGCGGACGTCGGCCAGGGTGACCGACAGCGAAGCGGCCGTGGACATCGGGGGATCATATCCGGAGGGTGGCGGTCCCGTTTGGCCTCGCTCCGCTCCTTCGGGGGCGCGCCGGGAGCGGTTGCGCTGCTGCGAAGCAGAGGAATGGCGCTGCCAGTCGCTGCGCGAGGCCAAACGGGACCTACCCCGGTCAGGGCTCGAGATCGAGGAGCTGCCCGTTGGAGTCGAGGCCGCGGGCGTCGGTGACGTAGACGAGGGCGATGCCGGGGACGAGGCCGGGCGGCAGCGTGGCGTTGATCTGCCCGCGCGACTCGTGCCAGGCGAGGGCGGCGTCGGCTGTCAGCAGGTAGCGGTGGCCGTTCTGGACCACCTGCACGACGTTGCCGGCGGGGGAGAAGTTGGCGCCGAAGATCGCCAGATCGCTCTCGGGGGTGAAGCGCGGCAGCCAGTCGGCTGCCGGATTCACCGCGCCGCAGCTGTTGCCGGAGTCGCCGAGGCAACCGTTGATGCGCGGGCAGCCTTCCGGGAGACCGGTCCGGCGGCCCAGGAGGGCGGCGCGGAAGGCGGCTCCCGGCAGGGTGAGGCCGCCGTCGGCGCCGCGGAAGAGGCCGTAGGCGACCCAATCCGCCTGCTGGGTCGGCGAATTGTCGAGCACCTGCCAGAAGATGGCGTAGGAGACGCCGAAGGCATCCCGGGCGGCGAAGGACCGCAGGAGCTCCTCGACATAGGCGGCGGCGCGGCACTCGCCGTAGCGCGGGGCGGTGCGCGCGAAGCCGAACTCGCCCAAGAGGAAGTTGGCGGGCCCGAGCTCGGGGCGGGCGCGCCGCAGCAGGTCGAGCGCGAAGCCGAGGCTCGCCTTGAGCTCGCCCTTCAGGCTCGCCGCCGGGTTGGTCCGCTTGACGTCCAGCGTCTGCCAGGCGGAGTAGGAGTAGTAGTCGACGTCGACCCGCGGGCCTACGAAGTCGAGGATGCAGCGGTGCGGCAGGGCGTCGTCGGCGCCGCAGGCGACGCCGTTCCTCTGCACCAGGTTGAACTCCAGGGCGGAAAAGATCCGGCCGGGACTTCCCGGTGCGCGGGCGCGCGCCGCCCGCACCCCCGCGGTCCGCGCCCGGATCCAGGCGACGTAGGCGTCCCACGCCGCCGGCTCGTCGGCGTGGCCGCGGATGGCGTTGTCCCCCTCCCAGTTGAGGAGGATGAAGGTCTTCCCCGGGTAGGCGTCCAGGAGGAGGCTGCCGAGCTGGGCGATCTGCTCTTTCTCGAGCGGCGCGCCGTCGCGCCGGTAGTCTCCCAGCAGCCAGTCGCCGCGCTCGTCGGCCGGCGAGTAGACGGTCAGCAGGTAGGTGTCGAAGCGCGGATCGGAGAAGAGCCGCCGGTAGGCGGTGTCGGCGGCGAAAATGGGGTAGGAGGAGCCGGCCACGATGCGCGCCAGGAATCCTCCGTCCTCCGGATTGAAGAGCGGGTTGACGTGGTAGGGGTCGCGCGCTCCCAGGTAGACGCGGAGCGTGCGGCTGCCGGTCGCCGCCACCTTGTCGGCCGCCCAGTTGAGGCGGTCGGGACAGGTCGGGCAGACGGGGTAGGAGGAGTCGTCGAAGCCCCAGGCGTAGACGCCGAAGCGGCGCGCGCTGTCGGCGGGCGGCG
>DATNKQ010000093.1:0-3684 GCA_035603315.1 Thermoanaerobaculia bacterium | reverse complement strand
CGAGCTCGGTCTCCCGCCCGGGCGGCTCGCCTTCTACCAGGTCGGCCTCGAGGAGCAGGCGGCGGGGAAGGTGCGGCGCGGCCTGCTGGTGCTGCTGGGGGCGGTCGGCTTCGTGCTGGCGATCGCCTGCGTCAACGTCGCCAACCTTCTCCTCGCGCGCACCGGCGCGCGCCGCCGCGAGCTCGCCATTCGCTCGGCCCTGGGCGCTGGGCGGGGGCGCATCGCCCGCCAGCTCGTCACCGAGAACGTCGTCCTGGTGGCGGGCGCCTCCCTCCTCGGCCTGCTCTTCGCCGTCTGGGGCTCGCGGCTGATGCTGGCCCTCGTTCCCGGCAGCCTGCCGCGGGCCGACGACGTCGGCGTCGACGCGCGGGTCGCCGTCGCCGCCCTGGCGCTCGCCCTCCTCGTCAGCGCCTTCCTGGGCGCGGCCCTCGCCCTCTCGGCCGGCCGGGGCCGCGAGGCCGAGGTGCTGCAGGGCGGCAGCGCCCGCGCGACCGGCGACGTCGCCCGCCGGCTCGGCCGCCGCCTGCTGGTCGCCGCCGAGGTCGCGCTCTCGCTCGTGCTGCTGATCGCCGCCGGCCTGCTGGCCGGGAGCTTCGCCCGCCTGCAGCGGGTCACGCCGGGGTTCGACCCCCGGCACGCCTTCGCCGCCGAGGTGCTCCTGCCGACCGGCGAGCGGCTCGACTTCCAGCACGACGGCCCGCGCTGGGCTGCCTTCTTCGACCAGCTCACCGGCCGTCTCGGCGCGCTCCCCGGGGTGCGCGCGGCGGGCGCCGTGAGCTCGTTGCCGCTCTCGGGCGCCGTCGAGTCCGGCGGCATCCGCGTCGAGGGGCGGCCGGCGCCGGCGCCGGGCCAAGCCCCCTCCGCCGAGTACTCGGTGGTCAGCGGCGACTACTTCCGGGCGATGGGGATCGGCCTCGTCGCCGGCCGCTTCTTCGACGGCCGCGACCGCGCGGGCGGCGCCGCGTCGATCCTCGTCAGCCGCGAGCTCGCCCGCCGTTACTTCCCCGGCGAGAGCCCCGTCGGCCGCCGCCTGCGCGCCGGCTTCGACGTCTCCGGCGGCCTCCCGCGCGAGATCGTCGGCGTCGTCGACGACGTCAAGCAGACGGGGCTCGACGCCGACACCGTCCCGGCCGCCTACCTGCCGGAGGCGCAGATGCCCTATCCGGCGATGTCGATCGTCGTCCGCGCCGAAGGCGATCCGCTCGCCGCCCTGCCGCTCGTCAAGCGCGAGCTCCTGGCGCTCGACCCGTCGCTCGCCCTCTCCGGCGTGCGCACCCTGGACGCGGTCTTCGCCGACTCGCTGGCGCGCCAGCGCTTCAGCATGGTGGTCCTCGGCACCTTCGCCGGCTCGGCCCTGGCCCTCGCGCTCATCGGTCTCTACGGGGTGATCGCCCTCGGGGTCGGCCAGCGCCGCCGCGAGATCGGCGTCCGCATGGCGCTCGGCGCCGAGGTCAAGGACGTGCTGGCGATGGTGCTGGCCGAGGGGATGCGGCTGACCCTCGTGGGCGTCGCCGCCGGCCTGGCCGGCGCCTTCGCCGTCACCCGCGTCCTCGCCGGCCTGCTCTACGGTGTCAGCGCGACGGACGGGCGTTTCTTCGCCGCCGCCGCCGTCCTGGTCGCCGCCGTCGCCCTCTTCGCCACCTATCTGCCCGCGCGCCGCGCCGCGCGGGTGGACGCCGCGGTGGCGCTGCGCCCGGACTGACGATTCGTCGCCGCGCTGCGTGATCCCACGCGGAGCAGTCGTCATATGACGCACTGCGCCGCCCGCCTGAAGCCGCGCCCCCCTTGCCTGCCGCGTGGCACCCCGGTTGCACCCGGAGTACTGGGTGCGCACATCCCACGAAGCTTTCACCCCGCAGCAAACTTCAAAGGAGTTCACCTGATGGAGACGGCAAAAGTCGACATTCGCAAGCTGCAGTTCCTCAACGATCGCATCAACCAATGCCTCGACGCGCTGACCCAGGTCCGCCTGTCGGTGCACGGTCTTTCGCATACCTCGATCAACCCGCTGGCGCAGCAGGCAGGCTTCGGACAGGTCGGATTCGCCGGCCAGGATCCGCGCTTCGGCCTGGGCGCCGGCCAGCTGCCGCAGACCGGTTTCCCGTCGGGCTTCGCGCCGCAGGGCTTCGCGCCCGGGCTCTCCCACACGCCGATCAACCCGATGATCACGCCGATGATCTACGGCGGCCCGCAGGCGAACGTCAACCCCTTCGTGCCCTTCGGGGCGTACGGCAACCCTCAGGTCGGCTGGAACCCCTACGTCGCCGGCCTGACCGGCGGGCTGAGCCACACCGGCGTCGAGTCGGTGGAGGGCTACGCGCGCCCCACCTGGGGCGATCCGCTCCTGGCGCAGAGGGTGGTGCAGACCTTCCCCTACGCGCAGTTCGCCGTGCCCCCGGTGGTGTCGCTGTACTGACGTCGAAGTCCTGACTTCAGCGCGACGCCGAAGCCTCGCCTGGGAGGGGCGCACCGCCGCCCCTCCCCGTCTCTTCAGCAGAAGGAGGATACCCACGATGCCAACCAACCGAGCCACCGCCGCCGAGCCGGCGATGGCGGATGTTGCCGACCTGCCGCGCGTCGACGACGCGATCAACGGCGTGGAACGGCTGTACCAGGTCTTGACCGGCGGCCCCCCGCCGCTGCCGTCGGAGGAGGCCTACTCACCCATCCCGGTGGAGAAGGACGCTGCCGAATTCGTCACCGAGCGCCTGGACCGCCTGATCGACGCCCTGGGGGCGACGGGCGCGGCCGGCGCCATGGAGACGATCTGGAGCCCGCCGATGACCGTCTGGGAGGACGCCGACCATCTCATGGTCTGCCTCGACATGGCGGGGGTGGACCGCAAGGACCTCAAGGTCTCCGAGGACGGCGAGAGCCTCTCGGTCAGCGGCTTGCGCGCCGCGACCCAGGACGGGATGAGCCTGCGCATGAGCGAGCGCCCGCTAGGACCCTTCCGGCGGAAGATCCTCCTGCCGCGGCGGGCGGCGGGCGCCGAGCTGACGGCCCGCCTGCACGACGGGATCCTGGAGATCCGCATCCCCCGGCCGAAGGTGGGGGTCGCCGGCTCCCGCCCGCTGCGTATCGCCTGATCCGGCGGCTCGCCGCCGGGTAGCCGGATAGCAGCTCGATCCGCTGCCCGGCGGCGGGCTATTCCAGATTTCCGAACACCAGTCCGACCGCGGTGTCGAGGTCTGGCACGAAGGCCACCAGCTCCTGCCAGATGGGACCCGGCACCTGCACTCCGACCCCTAAGTCGGCGCGGTTCCCCTGCGGCAAAATCAGCTGGCGCAGGTTGCGGTTGTAGGCGCCCCGCACCTTCTCTTCGACCTCGCCCACCGGCCGGACCACCAGCACGTCGTGCGCGTCGGTGACCAGCATGCCGCTCGCCGCGAAGTCCTGCCGCACCGGGCGGTCGAGGAAGACGGAGAGGAAGGCGAGGGCGGTGGGCAGGCCGGCCGAGAGGCCGCCCGAGGGCTCGTCCTCCTTGGTCACCTTGTAGCTGTAGTTGAAGTCCAGGATGTCGGCAGTCAGGTGGGGCAGGTTGGCCCGCGCGTACTCGCGCACCGCCAGGAAAGTGTTGCGCACCACCTGCGTGAGCTCGGCCGTCAGGTTGCCGAGGATCTCGTCGAGGAACCCCCCCTTCCCCGGCGCCACCGGCTGGCGCCCCGCCCACACCTCGTGGAT
>DATNKQ010000610.1:0-8491 GCA_035603315.1 Thermoanaerobaculia bacterium | reverse complement strand
TGACGTCGTGCACCCGGCGGTTGACGGCATTCAGCCGCTGGGACTCCCAGAGGAGGGTGTACGGCTGGTCGTGGTCGAGGATCTGCTGGATGCGGTCGAGAGCGGGCCGGGCGTCGGCGATGTTCTTCTCCGCCATCGCCTGCTCGATCAGGCGGTCCACCTCCGGGTTGGCGTAGCGGACGAAGTTGTTGCCCTCCTTGATCGACCGGCTGTGGAACCAGGCTGTGAGATCGAGGCTGGTGTCCATCGTCAGGCCCATGATCGCCGCGTCGTACTGCCCGGAGTTGGTCTGGGTGACCAGGGTGTTGAACTCGACCACCCGCGGTTGGACCCGGATGCCCACCTTCTTCAGCTGGTCCTGGATCATCACCGCGGCGTCGATGCGGAGCTGGTTGCCGGCGTTGCTCAGCAGCTCGAAAGTCAAGGGCTTGCCGCCGCGGTCGAGCACCCCGTCGCCGTCGCTGTCCCGGAAGCCCCTGGCGGCCAGGATCTGGCGGGCCTTCGCGGGATCGTAGGGCCACGGGCGGAGCGAGCGGTCGTGCGCCCAGACGTCGGTGATGATGGGCGAGGTGGCGACCCGGCCGTAGGCGCCGAGGAGGGTGTCGACGATGGTCTGGCGGTCGATGGCCAGGGTGAGGGCGCGCCGCACCTCGGGGTCGGAGAAGGGTGACCTCGCGTTGTTCCAGGCGACGCCGACGGTCAACCGGTACCAGAAGGCGAGGAGCTGCAGCTTGGGGTCGGCCTGCACCCGTTTGGCGTCGGCGGGCGAGATCTGCGGCACGAAGTCGACGTCGCCGTTCCAGAGCTGCGTCATCAGGCTGCTCTGGTCGGGGATGACGCGGATCACCACCCGGTCGAGGTAGGGCAGGCCCTCTTCGAAGTAGCGCGGGTTGCGCTTGAGGACGATCTGCTGATCGGGCTGCCGCGACTCGAGATCGAACGGCCCGTCGACCACCAGGTGTTGGGCGAACCAGGAGCCGTTCTTCCGCCATTGGCCGAAGGGGAGCTTCTCCCAGGCGTGCTTGGGGAGGATCATCCCCTCGTTGACGTCCTCCATCTGCTTGGCGTAGACGCGCGAGAAGTGGAAGCGGACGGTGTGCGGATCGACCACCTCGACGTCTTGGACGGCGTCCTTCATGAAGGAGCTGTCCCAGGCCACCGCGGGGTTCACCTGCGCCTGCCAGGTCCAGCGGACGTCGTCGGCGGTGACCGGCACGCCGTCGCTCCACAGGGCGTTCTCGCGCAGATGGAAGGTGAGGAGCTTGTGGTCCGGCGACCACTCGTAGGCGTGGGCGAGCTGGGGCGCGAAGGTCGGCGGGTGGTGGACGAAGTCGGGCTGCTCCTCGACCAAGTGGAGGAAGAGCCGATAGAGGACCTCCGAGGTGAAGGCGCTCGAGGACAGGATCAGCTCGTTGACGCCGCGGATGTCAGCGGTTTCGCCGATCACCACCGTGCCGCCGCGGTGCGGGGTCTGCGCCGCCTTGCCGGAGCCGCCCGGTCCCTTGCCGCCGCAGCCGCCTAAGGCGAGCAGTGCCAGCGCCGTTAGAGCCGCAGCGAGGCGGGCGCTGGCGAGGAGCCGGGCCGGGCGGCCGGAGTTCTTGGCGGGCATGGAAGCGGTGGCATCGTACCCGACGCCCGGAGGGGGGTCAAACGGGTTGGCCCGGCCTGCCCGGCCTCCTGCGGCCGAGGTGTTATCCTTCGAAAAGCATGCATCCCGTGGCCGCTTCGACCTTCTCGCGCCGTCTCCTCTTCGCCTCGCTGGTCTTCGGGCTCTTCGTCCTCTGCGACATCGCCCTCTTCGGCTGGCTGATCTTCCGCTCGCTGTCGCAGCGCGAGGTGGAGCGCGTCCTCCTGGAGACGCGCAACGAGGCGGAGAGGCTCGCCCGCCAGATCCAGCACCAGGCGGAGAGTCAGGGCAAGGACCTCTACCGGGCCATCGCCGTCGAGCACGAGACCCAGACATATATCGACTCGGTCCTGCGCCAGCGGGAGATCGTCCGCGACGTCCAGATCCGCGACAAGAACGACGTCCTCGTCTACCAGGCCCGCAGCAAGGCGTCGGTCAAGGCCCCGCAGGGCGCGCCGCCGCCGGTGCGCTCGCCCGAGCTGCCCGCTCCGGACCTCGGACGCCTGGAGACCCGGACGGTCAACCGCACCTTCGAGTACAGCGTGCCGAGCATCCAGGTGCCGATCGGCGACCTCGGGATGCTGGTCATCGGCATCAGCGAGCCCGAGCTGGCGCGGCGAATCGAGATCCTGCGCGGCGAGCTGGTGCGCCAGGCGGTGGTCATCGGGGTCATCACCATGGCCCTCCTGCTCTCCGCCTACGCCGCCGTCTGGCTCCTCCTGCGCCGCGCTTCGCGCCTGGAGACCCAGGCGGCCGAAGCCGAGCGCCTGGCCTACATCGGCACCCTCGCCTCGGGGCTGGCGCACGAGATCCGCAACCCGCTCAACTCGCTCAACCTCAACATGCAGATGCTGGAGGAAGAGATCGTCGGGCCCGGCTCGGCGCCCACCGGCCGCCGCCTCCTGGCCATCACCCGTTCGGAGATAAGCCGCCTGGAGCGGTTGGTGAGCGACTTCCTGGCCTACGCCAAGCCGCGTCCGCTGGAGCTCGAGGAGATGCCCGCGGCGCGGCTCCTGGAGCGGGTCCTGGAGGTGCTGGCGGGGGAGATCCGGCGGCGGGGGGTGGAGGTGCGGATCGAGGACCGCAGCGGCGGCGCCTGGGTGAAGGTAGACCCCGCCCAGATCAACCAGCTGCTGCTCAACCTGGCGCAGAACGCTCTCGCCGCCACCGAAGAGACCGGCCGGCCGCCGGTCCTCACCTTCCTTGCCTACCGGCAGGGGACGGAGGTGCGGCTCGAGGTGGTGGACAACGGGGTGGGGATCCCCGACGGCGAGCGCCGCCACATCTTCGACCTCTTCTACTCCACCCGCAAGGGAGGGACGGGGCTGGGCCTGGCGATCGTCGACCGCATCGCCAAGGCGCACGGCGGGAGGGTGGAGGTCCGCAGCACTCCCGGCGCCGGCACCGCGGTTTCCGTCGCTCTGCCCGCCGCCGTCCCCGAGCCCGCCCGCGAGCGGGCGCCCGTCGAGACGCCGGTCGAGATCTGACGAGCTGCTTCCGGACACAGAAAGGCCCCCGCTCTCGCGGGGTCAACAAGAAAGGCCCCGCTTTCGCGGGGCAATCAACAGAACGGCCCCGCTTGCGCGGGGCCTTCGGGACTACCTACCTCTGGCGTGCGGGCTTAGCTGATGTCGATCTTGCGGGGCTTCGCCTCGGCCGCCTTGGGGACCACGACGGTGAGCACGCCGTTGTCGAACTTCGCCTCCACGCCGTCGTGGGAGACGCGGGTCGGAAGGGTGAAGGAGCGCGCGAACGTGCCGTAGGCCCGCTCGATGCGATGATAGTTCTCCTTGCTGTCCTCCTTCTCGAACTTGCGCTCGCCCTTCAAGGTCAGGACGTTGTTCTCGACCGTGATCTCGACGTCGTCCTTCGCCACGCCCGGCAGCTCCGCCTTGAACTCGTAGGCGTCGTCGGTCTCGAGGATGTCGACCATCGGGCTCCAGGCCCGGGTCGAGATCTGCTGCCCCTCGAGCTCGGGGCTGAAGAGTTGGCCGACCACGCGGTTGAGGGCGTCGATCGGGTTGACGTAGCTGCCACGGGGAACGAAGTGGGTCAGGGATGAGTTGTACATGGGTCTTTCCTCCTGGTTGTGGATTCAGAGGCGAGGGCGGTTCGCCCCCGGCTCCCTCTCTCGAACTTGAGAACGATCCCGTCAGCCTTTGTATTCCCGCTGCGCCATAAAATTTAGCGCCTGCCGCTCAGTATGCCAAATAGTTGAGTGCTCTTCTATGAGATCATCAATCGCCAAGAGGGAGTCCCCGCCTCGGCCTTCCTGCCGAAATGGAGCGGACAAGCGGATCGGAACGATCGGGGAATGCCGGCGGGGTTACTCGAGGTCTTCCACGTCTTCGGGCCGGGCGAACTGCTCCAGGTCGTCGTTGCCGCAGACCGGGCAGAGCACCTCCGCCAGCTTCCCGGCCTGCCACTCGAAGACGTAGCAGGGGGTCTCGCAGTCGAGGCAGACGAGGTACTCGGGAGCTTCCATGGCGTCTCCTGGGGGAATTTCCTCTCTGATTCTACCCCTGGGCCGGACCGCCGGCGACCTGCGGCAGGCCAGCATCCGCCACCTTCGAGGTCTCCCGGCGGAAGGCCTGGACGGCGGCCACCATCCGTCCGGGGCACTCGAGATGGACGGCGTGGCCGCAGCCCGGCAGCACCTGGAGGGTGGCGTTGGGCAGCGCCGCCGCCATGGCGCGGGCCGCGCGCAGCCGGAAGATGCCGTCGCGCTCGCCCCAGATCAGTGCCGTCGGCAGGGTTAGCCGCGCGAGGTCGGCGTCGTCGAAGGTGTCGCTCTCGGCCGTGCCGGTGAGGATGTTCCTGACCCCTGGGGAGGTGTAGGCCTGGAGGAAGCTCCGGCGCGAGACGCGGAGTAGCCAGGGGATATGGACGAAGAGAGCGCGGTAGATCCGGTCGACCCCCGCCAGGTTGGAGAGGGTCACCTGCCGCTGGACGCGGTCCCAGTTCTGATGCCGGTAGCCGCCGCCGTCGATGAGCACCAGCCGGGCCACCAGGTCGGGGCGGGCGAGGGCGAGGCGCACCGCCATCCAGCCTCCCAGCGAGAGCCCGACGACGGTCGCCGGCCGGCCGCCGAACTCCTCCTCGAGGAGGCGGGCCATCACCGTCGCTCCCTGGGCGATGGCGAGCCCGCCGCCGGGCGCCTGCGTGCCGCCCAGGGCGGAGAGCTCGGGGACCAGCAGGCGGCAGCCGCGGCGCAGGGCGGCGAGGAGGGGGCGCCAGCTCGCCGCCACCGACCCCATGCCGTGGAGCAGCAGCCAGGGCTCCCCGTCCCGCGGCCCCAGCCGGTAGTAGACGAGCGACACCTCGCCCACGTCCAACCGCCGGCGCCGGGCGCCGGTCAGACGCAGGTAGATCGCGGTCGCCAGCGAGAAGAGCCGGAGCAGCATGGCGGCAGGATAGCAGCGGAGCTACGGGCTCCGCTTTGGCCTCGCTCCGCTCTTTCGGGGGCGCGCCGGGATCGCCTGGCGCCTGCGGAAGTCGAGGTGGGGCGCTGCCAATCGCTGCGCGAGGCCAAATCGGGACCCTATCGCATTAGATCGCATTGGCGTGGGCGGTCGAATTGACCGAGGGGCGCGATCGTGTTAGGTTCTCCCGTCCACGCGTCGGACCGACGATTCCGGGAGCGCTCTATGTACGCAGTGATCGAAACGGGTGGCAAACAGTACCGGGTAGAGCCCGGCGACGTCCTGGACGTCGAGCTCCTCTCCGCGGACGGGGAGAGCTTCGAGTTCGAGCGGGTTTTGATGGTCGGGGGCGATTCCGGGCTCCAGGTCGGCAAGCCTTTGGTCGAGGGCGCGCGGGTGACCGCTTCCCTGGTCTCCGAGGTGCGCGGACCGAAGATTCGCGTCTTCAAGAAGAAGCGGCGCAAGCAGTACCGCCGCACCATCGGCCACCGCCAAGACCTGCAGCGGGTCCGCATCGGCGAGATCCGGCTGCCGTAGCGCCGCCCACCGGATCCAGGCAGAATCTCAGACAGGAGCATCGGCTCATGGCACATAAGAAGGGACAGGGCTCCAGCCGCAACGGCCGCGACTCCCAGCCGCAGAACCTCGGCGTGAAGCGCTACGGAGGCGAGCGGGTCTCCGGGGGCTCGATCATCGTGCGCCAGCGCGGCACCAAGTTCTTTCCCGGCCTGAACGTCGGCCGCGGCAAGGACGACACCCTGTTCGCGAAGGTCGACGGCGTCGTCCAGTTCCAGGACAAGGGGCGCCGCGGCAAGTTCGTGAACATCCTCCCCGCTTGACCTTCGTCGACGAAGCCCTCATTCACGTCCGCGCCGGGCGTGGGGGCAACGGCTGCCTCGCCTTCCGGCACGAGAAGTACGTGCCGCGAGGCGGCCCTTCCGGCGGCGACGGCGGTCACGGCGGCTCCGTATTCCTGGTCGGCCAGGCGCAGCGCAACACCCTCTACCACCTCCGCTTCAGCTCCCTCTTCGCGGCCGAGCGCGGCCGCCACGGCGAAGGCGCCAACCGCACCGGCAGGAGCGGCTCCGACCTCGAGATCCCGATGCCGCTCGGCACCCAGGTCTACGACGCCGAGACGGGCGAGCTCCTGGGGGAGATCCTGACCGACGGCCAGCGCCTGGAGGTGGCGGCCGGCGGCCGCGGGGGCCGGGGCAACGCGCGCTTCGCGACCGCCACCGACCAGGCCCCGCGGCACACCGAGCCCGGGCGCGACGGGGAGGAGCATCGGCTCCGCCTGGAGCTCAAGCTGCTCGCCGACGTCGGCGTCGTCGGGCTGCCCAACGCCGGCAAGTCGACCCTCATCAGCGTCGTCTCGGCGGCGCGGCCGAAGATCGCCGACTACCCGTTTACCACCCTCGTCCCGCAGCTCGGCGTGGTGGCGGAAGGGCCGCTCGCCGAGCCCTTCGTCATCGCCGACCTCCCCGGCCTCATCGCCGGCGCCGCGGAGGGCGCGGGGCTGGGCTTCCAGTTCCTCCGCCACGTCGAGCGCTGCCGGCTGCTGGTCCACCTCGTCGACTTGGCCAACCCCGAGGGGAGCGCGGGGGAGGACCTCTCGACCGTCGAGCGCGAGCTCGGCGCCTTCGACCCCACCCTCCTCACGCGCCCGCGCATCGTCACCGGCAGCAAGCTCGACGCCGCCCTCCCCGAGCGCCGCCAGGAGCTCCGGCGGGCCGCCGAGGAGCGCGGCCTGGCCTACCTGGAGATCAGCTCGGCCACCGGCCAAGGGGTGCCGCGGCTGGTCGCCGAGCTCTCGCGGCTGCTGGCGGCGGAGCAGGTTTCGCGATGAAGGTCGGGCTCTTCGGCGGCACCTTCGATCCCATCCACAGCGGGCACCTCCTGCCGGTCCAGGCGGTGCGGCGGGAGCTCGGCCTCGAGCGGGTGATCTACCTGCCGACCGCCATCCCGCCCCACAAGCCGCAGCGCGAGCTGGCCCCTGCCTTCGCGCGCTACGCCATGGTGGAGCTCGCCCTGTTGGCCGAGGAGGGGCTCTACGCCTCGGAGTTCGAGCTCACCCCCGGCCGGCCCGCCTACACGGTCGACACCCTGGAGCACTATCGCCGGCTGCTGCCGGACGCCGAGCTCCACCTCCTCATCGGCGCCGACTCCTTCCTCGACCTCGTCCACTGGCGGCGGTTCGCCGACATCGCGGCCCTGGCGCGCCTCGTGGTGCTCGCCCGTCCGGGCTTCCTCCTGGAGCCCGGCGCGCTGCCGCCGTCGCTCGCCGAGCTGGTGCGCGGAGGCGGCGTGACCGTCCTTAGCGAGCGCCCCGTCGACGTCTCTTCCACCCGCCTGCGGGAGCTGTTCTCCCGCGGCGAGCGGCCGCCCGCGGGATGGCTGCCGGAGCTGGTGCTAGACTACATCCAGAAATACGATCTCTATCGATGAAGGCCGATCCCCAGACCACCCCAGACACCGCCTCCCGAGTCCGTGAAGCCGTCGCCGCGGCGGAGGATCGCAAGGCCATCGACTGGAAGGTCCTCCATCTGGCGGCCGTCAGCGACTTCACCGACTACTTCCTGATCTGCAGCGCCTCCTCGGAGCGCCAGGTGCAGGCGATCGCCGACGGGATCGTCGAGCGGCTGCGCGCCGAGGGCCTGCGGCCGCTCCACGTCGAAGGCTACAACCGCGGCCAATGGGTGCTGCTCGACTACGGCGACCTCGTGGTCCACATCTTCCAGGAGCAGACCCGCAGCTTCTACGCCCTGGAGCGCCTGTGGTCCGACGCCCCCGACGCCTCGCGGGAGTTCGGCTCCGCTTGACCGCCGGCCCTTAGGTGCCGCGGAGCGATCCCCAGTGACGGCGGCCCCGCTCTCGCTCGCCCGCCTCGTCCACGACTTCCCCGCCCTGGCCGCCGCTCTGCCGGGCGCTCCCCGCGCCGCAGCGAGCGACGCCCCCATCCTCATCCTGGGCGAGTCGGGGACCGGCCGTTCGACCCTCGCCCGCGCCTTCCACGGCGCCAGCCGGCGCGCCGCCGGACCGCTCGTCGTCGTCGATCCGGGGGTCATCCCCAGCTCGCTGGTCGAGAGCGAGCTCTTCGGCTACCGCGCCGGCGCCTTCACCGGCGCCGAGGGGACCAACGAGGGGCGGGTGGCGCGGGCGGAGAGGGGTACGCTGGTGCTCGACCAGGTCGAGGAGCTGCCGCTCGCCGCGCAGCCGAAGCTCCTGCGCCTGCTCGCCGAGCGCCGCTACTCCCCCCTGGGCGGCGCCGAGACCGCCGCCGACGTCCGCTTCATCGCCTTAGGCGCGGAGGACCTGCCGCAGCGGGCCGCCCGCGGCGCCTTCCGGCCGGACCTCTTCTATCGTCTGGAGGTGCTGGCCTTCCGCCTGCCGCCCTTGCGGGAGCGGCGGGGCGAGCTGCCGGCGATCGTCGCCCACCTCCTGG
>DATNKQ010000608.1:0-4231 GCA_035603315.1 Thermoanaerobaculia bacterium | reverse complement strand
AGGTTGCCGGTCACGCAGGCCACCTGCTGGTTGAGGACGGCCGTCCCCACGTCGGTCAGCCCCCCGGACACCGGCTTGACGGTGCCGGAGGTGCCGGTCACCGCCTGGCCGCCGATCGTCGCCGTGGCCACGACGGCGATGTCGCCCTGGACCGTGGGCGCGCCGGGGATGGAGAAGGTGCCGTCGGGCAGCGTCGTGCCGCTCGGCCCCAGGGTGAAGGAGGGGGCGCTCGCGGCCTGCCGGAGCGACGACCCGAGGCTGCCGAGCCGCACCGTCACGGCGGCTCCGCCCACCGGGTTGCCGCCGACGTCGACGACCTTGCCGACCACTGTCGTCAAGGGGTCGGGGACGACGTTCAACACCACGTCAGCGGCGGTGCCGATGCCGCCGGCGACGTCCACCGCCTGGGCGCTCAAGGTGACGCTGGAGACGCCGGTGGGAACGGTGAAAGTGAAGGAGTACGGGGAGAACTTGGCAGTGGCGGTCTGGACTCCGTCGACGAAGAGGTCGACCTCGTTCACCATCGTCGTCGGAGCGGTGACGTCGACGCGGACGCTGACCTTGGACCCGGCGACCACCGTCGAGCCCGCCGCCGGCGCCGAGATGACCACCGTGGGCGCCTCGAGGGCGATCGTGCCGACGTCGGTCGCCCCCCCGGGCACCGGCGGGACGGCCGCGGACTGGCCGACGAGGAGATCCCTGCCGACGGTCGCCGAGGCGGTGGCGGAGATGGGTCCCTGGATGGTCGGCAGGCCGGGGATCGCGAAGCTGCCGTCCGCGGCCGTCGAGGCGGTCAGGAAGAAGGCGGTGACGGTGGCACCGGCGACGGGGTTGCCATCCGGATCCTGGACCAAACCGACCGCCGTCGTCAGCGGGTCGGGAACGACCTGGACGACGACGTCGGGCGCCGTGCCGACGTTGCCGCCGAGGTCGACCGCGCGGGCGCCTAAGGTGAGGGTGGAGATTCCCAGGGGGACCATGAACGCCGTCTCGTAGGGCGACGCCGAGTCGCTGGCCACGACCTGTCCGCCGACGAGGAAGTCGACGGAGCCGACCGCCACGTCGTCGGCGGCGGCGACCGCGACGGTTAGGGTCGACCCCTCGATCACCGCGTCTCCCGGCAGCGGGGAGGTGATGTGGGCGGTGGGCGGCACGCCCTTGTCGTCCACCTGCTGCAGATACTGCCCGATGTACAGCCGGGTGTCGCCCGTCGTTCCCTTCTGCACCGGCGTGGCGGAGGTCGTCAGGTAGATGAAGTTGGCGTCCGCCACGATGCCCGTGCCCTTGTCGGGGCGGGCGCCGATGCCGAGGAAGGGGAGGATGGCAAGCGGGTTCAGGGCCGCCGGGTTGGCGATGCCGGCGATCGGCACGTTGCTGACGAACGAGACCTCGGCGCCGAAGGCGAAGTCGCCGGCGAGCGCCAGGCTGACCAGCTCGCCGCCGAAGCTCGCCGGCGTCTGCGAGAGGACCGCCGGAGCCGCCGGGTTGGAGATGTCGACGGCGACGAAGCTGGCCGTGAAGTCGGCCACGAAGGCGGTGTTGCCGCGCACGGCGACGTCGCGGGCGTCGCCCGTCGCCACCTTGCCGAGGAGAGCCGGGTGCGCGGGGTCGGAGACGTCGACGAGCTGCAGGCCGAAGGTGCCGGCGGCGACGGCCGCGAGGCCGCGCTCCGGCGCCACGTCGACCCCCAGCGCCTTGGCCGGACCGCTGGCGCCGACGGGCGGCAGGACCACGCTCCCCACTACCCGCGGCGCCGTGGGAGCGCCGACGTCCAGGATCTGGAGACCGGCGTCGCCGGCGGCCACGTAGGCGAAGCCGCCCTTGACCGCCAAGTTCTGGGCGTTGCCGGGGGCGGCGGCCGAGCCGAGGATCGCCGGCGCGGTGGGATCGCTGACGTCGACGACCGCCAGGCCGGCGGCGCCGGCGGCGACGTAGGCGAGGCTGCCCTGCACCTTGACGCCCAGGGCGGTGCCGGGAAGCGACCGCGTGCCGACGATCTGGGGGACGCGCGGGTCGTCGACGGCCACCGCCACCAGGCCGGCGGCGCCCGCTGCCACGAAGGCGCGCTTGCCGGCGACGTCGACGCTGTTGGCGAAGCCCGGCATGGTTAGGTAAGAGAGCGCCGTGGGGGAGAAGCTCCGCACCACGCCCACCGTCTGGTCGCTCCAGCCGCTGTTGCTGACCGTCACCGTGCAGGTGCCGTCGCCGCCGGCGAAGAGGAGACCGTCGGCGCCGCCGAAGTTGCAGATCGAGAGGTCGCTCGACAGGTAGTTGGTGCCGCGCTGGGTGGAGGTCAGGTCGAGCGAGGTCTTGCCGTCGATCAGATGCCCGGTGACCTTGAGCTGCTCGGTGGCCAGGCCCAAGAGCGTGTTGACCGTGAGGCCGAAGTTGTGGGGGGCCACCTCGATCGCAGCCAGGGCGCGCGCCAGGTTATAGCTCGCCGGATCGGTGGGGTCGCTGCCCGTCGCCACCTCGACGCCGTCGGGGATGCCGTCGCCGTCGGTGTCGGCCAAGAGCGGGTTGGTGACGAAGCCGTTCGTCCCCAGGACCTCGACGCCGTCGGGGATGCCGTCGCCGTCGGTGTCCGGGTTGTGCGGGTCGGTGCCGTAGATCATCAGCTCCTGGAAGTTGGTGAGGCCGTCGCCGTCGGGGTCCTCGAGGGCGTCGGCGGGATTGTTGGGATCGAGCCCGTTGGCGATCTCGACGTCGTCCGGGATGCCGTCGCCGTCGCTGTCGCCGGAGAGCGTGACGGTGATCACGGCCGAGCTGGTGATCGCCTCGTGGAGGGCGGTGACGAGCACCCGGCCGCTGGCGAGCGCCGTCACCAGGCCGCCGGCACCGACGGTGGCGATGCGGGGGTTGGTGGTGGCGTAGACGGTGCCGGCGGCGGCGGTGACGTCGGCCATCGTGCCGTCGGCGAAGGTCGCGGTCACCGCCAGCTGCGCGGTCTGGCCGGCGGCGGTCAGCGGCGAGGCCGGTCCGGCGACGGCGATGCGGGCCGGGGTGGGCGCCGCCGCGCCCAAGGCCAGCGGCGGGATGGCGTTCATGCGGTCCTTGACGAGGGTGAGGAGGTCCGAGGTGCCGCTCGCCGTGATGCCGTTCGCCACGCAGGTCATGCGCGCCCGCACCGGGCCCATGTTGGTGGGGACGTTGGGGAGGGTCCAGCTGCCGTCCGCCTGGACGTTGGCGGTCTGGTTGAGGATGCTCACGACGCAGGTCCCCGACGGCGTCTGGGCGGCCGCCGCGGCGCCCAGCGCCCCGATCGCCGCGGCGAGGACCAGCGCCCGCCGCCCGCTACGCTCGCGATTCGTTCGCATACCGCCTCCCGATCATCGGCTCGGTCCCGGAGACGAGTTGACGTGGTACTCGTCCATCCATTGCCGTAGCCGGCCCTCGAAGACCTGGTAGAAAGGGGTGAGGACCTCCCGCTCGGCGCGCACGAGCGGCGGCGTGAACGAGGTCCGCCGCATGCCGTGGGTGTCGAAAGTCGCCACCCGGGTGAGGTGGCAGGCCAGGCAGTGGGCGCGCAGCGTCGTCACCTCGACCCCGGGGATCGTCGGCTTGACGTCCAAGAAGGTGCGGGTGGTCATCCGCAGCGGGTCCACCGTCTGGTAGCGCAGCGGGTCCGCCGCGCCGCCCCGCACCCCCTCGACGGTGTAGAAGCGGATCCGGCGGGCCATCTCGGCGAAGGGCAGCTCGTAGGCCGTGCGGTCGGAGAGCGCGTACTCCTGCCAGAACGCCACCACCGGCGTGGCGGCGATGGTGCCGTCGTCGCGGAAGACGTTGAAGAAGAGGACGAGGACGGCGTGGACGCCGGCGAACCGGTGCGGCAGCTCGGCCAGCCCCTGGTTGGTCGTCTTGGCGGCCTCGACGTAGTTGCGGAAGGCCTGGCGCTCCGCCGCGTCGGCGACGGTGAGGAAGATGCGGGGCGAGAAGCGGCCGGCCAGGACCTCGGCGTGGAGGTGGGTCGCGGGCGAGAGCTCGAGGTAGCCGGGGTCGTGCCGCAGGAGGGCGGCGACGGTGGACGCGAGCGGCGGCGCGGAAGCCCCTTGGGCGAGCCCTGCCAGGGTGGCGGGAAGCGCGGCGAGGTCGCGCTCCGAGAAGCGGGTGCGGGCGAGGACCCGCAGGCTCCGCTCGACGCTCGGCCCCCCCGCCGGCTCCCATTCCGGGTGAAAGGCCAGCGAGCGCTTGAGCCCGAAGGCGACCTCCCAGGCGGTGCTGTGGACGAGCA
>DATNKQ010000067.1:0-3038 GCA_035603315.1 Thermoanaerobaculia bacterium | reverse complement strand
CGGCCGTCGACCACGTCCTCGACGCCGCCCGCGGCAAGAGCGCGCTCGCCTTGGGCCCCGGCCTGGGACAGGAGCCGGAGACTGCCGAGGCGATCCGCCGCCTGGTGCGGCAGGCGGCGGAGCTGGGAGTGCCGCTGGTCGTCGACGCCGACGGCCTGAACGCCTTCGCCGGCCGCGCCCGCGAGCTCGGGGAATGTCTGGAAGGTCGGCCGGCGATGCTGACGCCGCACCCCGGCGAGCTGGCGCGACTGCTCGGGACGACGGCCGCCGAGGTGCAGGCCGATCGCCTCGAGGCCGCCCGCCGGGCCGCCGCCGAGACGCGGGCCGTCGTCGTCCTCAAGGGGAGGCTCACCCTGGTGGCGGCGCCTTCCGGAGAGGTGCACGCCAACCCGACGGGGAACGCCGGCATGGCCTCCGGCGGCTCCGGCGACGTGCTCACCGGCATCCTCGCTGCCCTACTCGGCCAGGGGCTCGACCCGCTGACCGCCGCCCGCCTGGGCGTCTATCTGCACGGCCTGGCGGGCGACCTGGCGGTGGAGGCGAGCGGCCTCGCGGCCTATCCCATACTCGCCGCCGGCGACCTCGTAGAGTCGCTGCCGGCGGCCTTCGCGCGCCTCGCCGCCGCCGGCCCATGAGCTGCGGGAGGCGCTGGGTGACGGCGAGCGAGGCGGAGACGGCGGCCCTGGGCGCGGCCCTGGCCGGCGAGCTGGCGCCGGACGGAGTCCTGCTCCTGTCAGGCGACCTGGGAGCCGGTAAGACGGTGCTGGCGCGCGGCGCCGCGCAGGGGTTGGGGATCGACCCCCGCGAGGTGCAGTCGCCGACCTTCAACCTCATCCGCGAGCATCGCGGGAGCGGCGGCCGGCTGGTGCACGTCGATCTCTACCGCCTGGAGGCCGGGGAGGCGGCGGCGCTGGGGCTCGACGAGCTCCTCGCCGAGCCCGGGGTCAAGGTGATCGAGTGGGCGGAGCGGCTCCCCTTCGCGGTGCCGGGAGCGCTCGCCCTGGAGCTGCGGCGGCTCGCAGGAGAGGGCCGGGAGATCGCGGAAGTGATCAATGTTGCTGCTGGTGTAGGGGCAGGGCTTGCCCCCGCCCGGGAGGGATCAAGCCCCTCCCCTACAGAAACAGACTCAATTAGGAGGGATCCATGACGATTCGTAAAGTGGGCGTCCTCGGCTGCGGCCTGATGGGCTCGGGGATCGCCGAGGTGGCGGCGCGCGCCGGCCTCGACACGGTGGTGCGCGAGATCAACCAGGAGCTGCTCGACCAGGGGCTCGAACGCATCCGCGGCTCGCTCGGCCGGGCGGTCGACAAGGGCAAGCTGCCGGCCGCCGAGCGCGACCAGGCGCTCGGCCGCCTGCGCGGCGAGACCGACCTCGCGGCGCTGGCCGACTGCGACCTCGTCATCGAGGCCATCGTCGAGAACCTCGACGAGAAGCGCCGCACCTTCGCCGCCCTCGACCAGGTGGTGCAGGCGAGCGCCGTCTTCGCCAGCAACACCTCGTCCCTGACCATCACCCAGGTGGCGATGGCGACCAAGCGCCCCGACCGCTTCGTCGGCCTCCACTTCTTCAACCCGGTGCCGGTGATGAAGCTGGTCGAGGTGGTGCGCACGCTCCTGACCTCGGACGAGGCGTTCGCGGCCGCCACCGCCTTCGTGCGCGCCGTCGGCAAGCAGCCCATCGCCTGCAAGGACAACTCGGGCTTCATCGTCAACCGCCTGCTGGTGCCCTACCTGCTCGACGCCATCCGCGCCCTGGAGGAGGGGGTGGGGACGATCGAGGATATCGACCAGGGGATGCAGCTCGGCTGCGGCTACCCGATGGGCCCCTTCACCCTCCTCGACTTCGTCGGCCTGGACACCACCTACTACATCGCCAACATCATGTTCGAGGAGTACCGCGAGAAGCGCTTCGCGCCGCCGCCGCTCTTGAAGCAGATGGTCCTCGCCGGCCGCCTGGGCCGGAAGAGCGGGCGCGGATTCTACGAGCACAAGAGGAAATAGGACGCTCTGGTAAACTAAGCCTTCCCGCGGGGGCCGCCGATGGCGGGGGGCCGCCGCCCCGAGGAACCGCCGAGAAAAATCACGCGATGGCGCAAGTGACATTGGCGGAGGAGGGTCTCCTGACCCTCTTCGGCACTCAAGACGAGAACCTGCGGCGCATCGAGCGCACCTTCGACGTCACCGTCAACGCCCGCGGCAACGAGCTCAACATCCTGGGCGAGCCGGAGCGGGTGCAGGCCGTCGAGCACCTGCTCGAAGAGCTGGCGAAGGTCTTCGACAAGGGCTACCGCTTCCGTCCCGGCGACGTGCAGACTGCCATCCGCGTGGTATCGGAGGCGCCGGAGAGCTCGCTCCTCGAGTTCTTCCTCCCCGAGGGCATGCTGGCGGCCGTGCGGCGCCTGGTGGCGCCGCGCAGCTCGAAGCAGCAGCTCTACATCCAGGCGATGGTGGACTACGACATCGTCATCTCGATCGGCCCCGCCGGCACCGGCAAGACCTACCTGGCGGTGGCCATGGCGGCGGCGTCTCTCCTCGAGAAACGGGTGCGGCGAATCGTCCTCGCGCGGCCGGCGGTCGAGGCGGGGGAGCGGCTGGGCTTCCTGCCCGGCGACCTGGCGGAGAAGGTCAATCCGTATCTCCGTCCGCTCCACGACGCCCTCCACGACATCATCGGCTTCGACAAGGTGGCGCGGATGATGGAGCGCGGGATCATCGAGGTGGCGCCCATCGCCTTCATGCGCGGCCGCACGCTGAACGACAGCTTCATCATTCTCGATGAGGCTCAGAACAGCACGCCGGAGCAGATGAAGATGGTCCTGACGCGGCAGGGCTTCAACTCGAAGATGGTGGTCAACGGCGATATCACACAGATCGATCTGCCTGGCGGCAAGCGCAGCGGCCTGACCAACGCCGTGGATGTCTTGCGCGGCATCGAAGGCATCAGCTTCGTGTATTTCGACGATCGCGATGTGGTCCGTCACAGCCTGGTGCAGCGCATCGTCAAAGCGTACGAGCGTTATCAGGAGATGACCGGCATC